>JAISDM010000233.1 GCA_031264885.1 Peptococcaceae bacterium
ACCGTCCGAAAACGGGACGGGGCACGGCATGCCGTGCCCCCACGCATTATTCACGGGGTCGTAGGGGCGGATGGCAATCCGCCCGTTTGTTTTCGGACGGTCTGGCCCGTCTCCGATGAGGTTGGAATTCGTCAAAAAATAGTTGACAAGCATACCAAATTTTGGTATGCTTGTCATATCACAGCGAATGGGAGGACTGAGCATGGCAAACGATCCTAAGACCGATTTGAAGAGCGATCCCAAAGGCGACCCCAGGAAGAAAGCGCTGGAGATCGCCCTGGCAGGCATAGAGAAACATTTTGGCAAGGGCTCCATTATGCGTATGGGGGAGGCCAGCGCCCGGTTCCAGGTAGAAACCATATCCACGGGGATACTGACTCTGGATATGGCTTTGGGCATCGGCGGCTTGCCCAGGGGCCGGGTGGTGGAGATTTACGGGCCGGAATCCTCCGGCAAGACCACCGTGGCTCTGCACGTCATCGCCGAAGCCCAGAAGGCGGGGGGCACCGCCGCTTTTATCGACGCGGAGCACGCGCTGGATCCGGCCTACGCCAAGAATCTGGGCGTCAACATCGACGACCTGCTGATTTCTCAGCCCGACACCGGCGAGCAAGCCCTGGAGATAGCGGAAGCCCTGGTGCGAAGCGGCGCCGTGGATGTGGTGGTCATTGATTCTGTGGCCGCGCTGGTTCCCCGGGCGGAGATTGACGGAGAGATGGGGGACGCCCATGTGGGTCTGCACGCCAGGCTTATGTCCCAGGCGCTCAGGAAGCTGACCGGCGTGATCAGCAAGTCCAACGCGATTGTGGTGTTCATCAACCAGATGCGTGAAAAAGTGGGCGTCGTCTATGGGAACCCGGAAGTGACCACCGGCGGGAGGGCGCTGAAATTCTACGCTTCCGTCCGCGTCGAGATCCGGAAGGTGGAGGTCATCAAGCAGGGCACGGATCTCATCGGCCACCGGACCAAGGCGAAGATCGTCAAGAACAAGATCGCGCCTCCTTTTAAGCAGGCGAATTTTGATATTATGTTTGGAGAAGGGGTTTCCCGGGAAGGGAGCCTGCTGGATCTGGCCGCGGATACCAATGTGGTGTCCAAAAGCGGCACCTGGTACAATTATCTGGAGACGCGCCTGGGCCAGGGACGGGAGAACGCCAAGCAATACCTCAAAGAACACCCGGAGATGGCGGAAGAGATCGAGAAGCTGGTTCGGGCCAAGGTTTTGACCGCGCCTAAGGCGGAGGGGCAGGACGCGGAACCGGGATTCCCGCCGGAATTCGATCCGGACGCGGAGATTGAGCTGGAATATGAGAACTGACGCTCAGCAGACGGCGCTCCAATACGCCATGCGGAAATTAAACCGGCGTTTCTACAGCCGGCGGGCCATGAGCGGCATGCTCTCGGAGGAAGGCTACGACGAAGCCTCTGTGGAGGATGCCCTGGCGCAGCTGGAACAGTGGGGATACTTGGACGATTTGAGGCTGGCGCGGAATCAGCTGCGCCGGTATACCGCCCGCCAGCCCAAGGGGAGATTATGGATCGGGCGCCGGCTCACCCAGGAGGGAATTGAGCCGGACGCCATTCATCAGGCGTTGGAAGAATACACTGACCGGCAGGAAAGCGCGCTGGCAATGGAAGCGGCGAAACATTTTCTTCAGCTTCGGACACAGTCCAAGCCGCGGCCCGAACCGCAATCCGAGCCACAGTCCGAACCGCGGTCCGAGCCGCAATTTAAGGCGCGGACGCCCGATAAGACCGGCGGCGCTTTGGCGCGTTTTTTGGCGGCCAGAGGTTTTTCCCCCGCAATAATTCACGAAATCCTTTGTGAATTCAGATTCATAGGGGCGAGTGATCTTGACAGTGACGGAAATTGGCATTAAAATAAGAAATAACTTGGGTCAAGATCAAACCGAGTGGGCTCGGTTTTTTTTGTTTGCAAATCGGTTGTAAATGATTCGGCTCAACAGTTAAATGAATTAAATTTCAAATCAACAGAAAAGGAGGTGGCTGAACAGGCATGCAAATTGTATGGATTATATTTGCCGGTATCATCGGATTATTAGCAGGCGGCGGCATTGGTTATGTAACGCGCAAAAAAACCGCCGAAAGAGAGATTTCCTCCGCCGAACAAGCAGCGGAGAAGATTCTGGAGGACGCGCGCAAAACAGCGGACAACGCGAAAAAAGAGGTCGTTCTGGAGGCGAAGGACGAGGCGCACCGCATCCGCTTAGAGATCGAACAGGAAATGAAAGACCGCCGGAACGAACAGCAGCGGATCGAGAAACGGCTTCTCCAAAAAGAAGAGACCTTGGACCGCAAGGCGGATCAGATTGAGAAGAAAGAAGAAAACATTCAAAAAATAGAAGACGGCCTTCAAAAACAGAAAAAATTGCTGTCTGAACAGATGGACAACCAATTGGCCGAATTAGAGCGCATATCCAATTTGACTTACGAACAGGCCAAAGAATTGCTGCTGCACCGTGTGGAAAATGAAATCAAGCACGAAACCGCCATGATTATTAAGGAAAATGAGCAGCTGGCCAAGGAAGAAAGCGAGAAAAAAGCGCGGGAGGTTATTTCTCTCGCGATCCAGCGATGCGCGGCGGATCATGTGGCCGAATCCACTGTTTCCGTGGTGGCGCTGCCCAATGATGAAATGAAAGGCCGCATCATCGGGCGCGAGGGCAGAAACATCCGAACCCTGGAGACCCTCACCGGCATCGACCTGATCATCGACGATACCCCTGAGGCCGTGATTCTGTCCGGATTTGACCCAATCCGGAGAGAAGTGGCGCGGCTGGCGCTGGAGAAGCTCATTCAGGACGGCCGGATTCATCCGGGCAGAATTGAGGAAATGGTTGAGAAATCCAAGAAAGAAGTGGAACAAACCATCCGCGAGGAAGGGGAACAGGCGACCTTTGATACTGGCGTAAACGGCCTGCACCCCGAATTGATTAAATTCCTGGGGCGGCTGCGTTACCGGACCAGCTACGGGCAAAACGTACTCAAACATTCCATAGAGGTCGCGCATCTGGCAGGCATCATGGCCGTCGAGATCGGCGCGGACGCCAAATTGGCCAAGCGCGCCGGGCTCCTGCACGATATCGGCAAAGCCATCGATCATGAGGTGGAAGGCCCCCATGTGACCATCGGCGCGGATTTAGCCAAGAAATACCGGGAAAGCCGCGAGGTCATTCACGCCATTGCCGCCCATCACGGCGACGAGCCTTTTCAATCGGTAGAGGCGGTGCTGGTGGCCGCCGCGGACGCTATTTCGGCGGCGCGGCCCGGCGCCCGGAGAGAGACCCTGGAAGTATACATCAAACGTCTGGAAAAATTAGAAGAAATAGCCAATAACTTTGACGGCGTGGAGAAATCCTTCGCCATTCAGGCGGGCAGGGAAATCCGCATCATCGTCAAACCGGAAAAAGTGGACGACGAGGCTTCTGTGATTATGGCAAGGGATATTGTCAAACAAATCGAGAATAATATGGAATATCCCGGACAAATCCGGGTGGTGGTCATCCGGGAGACCCGGGCCGTAGATTACGCCAAATAAGCGGCGGACAGGGCAGAATAAGAAGCGCGGCCGGAGCGTCCGGGCGCGCTTCTTCTGTGTTAATTAAGGAGAGAAAGCGTAAATTGAACATACTCATGATAGGGGACATCGTAGGCCGTCTCGGGAGGGATGCCGCCCGGGAGAAGCTGCGGAGCCTCCTCGGCCAAACCCCGGCGGATCTGGTCATCGCCAACGGGGAGAACGCGGCGGGGGGAAGGGGTCTGACCGCGAAAATCGCCCAGGAACTGTATCAGATGGGGATCGATGTGATCACTTTAGGCAATCATACCTGGGATCAGCGGGACATTCTGCATATCATCGATTCGGACCCGTGCCTGATCCGCCCCGCCAATTATCCCTCCGCGGCGCCGGGCAAGGGTTATGTGATTTATGAGATCAGGAACCGCCGCCAGGTGGCTGTGGTGAATCTCATGGGCAGGGCTTTCATGGCGGCGGTGGATTGCCCCTTCACGGCGGCCGAGAGGATCCTTCAAGAGCTGCCCCGGGAGGTCAAGGTGATTTTGGTGGATTTTCACGCGGAAGCCACGTCGGAGAAGCTGGCGATGGGCTGGTTCCTGGACGGGCGGGTCAGCGCGGTTTTTGGGACCCACACCCACGTCCAGACGGCGGACGAGCGGATTTTGCCCAAGGGAACCGCCTATATCACCGACGTGGGCATGACGGGGCCCCGCGATTCTGTCCTGGGGGTTCAGCCCGGCATCGTCGTCACGCGGTTTTTGACGCAGATGCCGGCCCGTTTCGAGCTGGTCAAAGACGGCGATTCCCAATTTAACGGCATATGGATGCGCATCAGCGACGATACCGGACAGGTGCTGGAAATAACCCGCGTGAATGAATCAAATAAAATTTTGTAAACTATAATTTGTAAAAAGGGTTTTGGGGGATGTTGTCGAATTAACAGGAAGATACCTTAATAAGCCTTTAATAACGGTCAGTTTTTGCGATGTTGTGTGGTGATGTTGTGTTATGTTTTATTGTATTGTGTTTTGTGTTTGCCACTATGATTTGGCTTTCTTTAGTATCATGATTTTATTATTAACGAGGAGGAAACAATTGTGGAAGTTTTAAAGGTATCAAGTAAATCAAGCCCTAATGCGGTGGCAGGAGCCTTAGCCGGGGTCATCAGAGAAAAAGGGGGAGCTGAAATCCAGGCGATTGGCGCGGGCGCTCTAAATCAGTCGATCAAAGCGGTTGCCATAGCCCGCGGTTTTATGGCTCCGGGAGGCGTTGACCTTGTTTGTATTCCTGCCTTCACCGATATAGAGATAGATGGTGAAGAGAGAACTGCGATTAAGCTCCTGGTGGAGCCACGTTAATCTAAGCAAAGGAAATATCCCTGTATGGGCGACCATAAGGGGATATTTTTAATTTACCCAATTTCTGGGAAACAGAGGGCGGCAATGGAAACGAACATATATCTCATTCGTCACGGACAAACGGTTTGGAACGCGGACAGGCGCTTTCAGGGGCAGAGCGACGTGGCCCTGGATGAATCCGGGGTGGCGCAGGCGCGTCTGTTAAGGGAGCGTATGCGGGAGGTTCCCGTTGATTTTATTGTTTCCAGCGATTTGATCCGGGCCAGGCAAACCGCTGAAATACTGGCGGAGCCTCACGGTCTGGAGGTCGTGGAGGATCCGGCCCTGCGGGAGATCCATTTTGGGATATGGGAGGGCTTGCCTATTGACGAGATTCGGCGCCGTGATCCCGAGTTGTTTGAAACATGGAGGGGCAGTCCCGGCGCGCTGAGGGTTCCGGAGGCCGAAACTTTTCAGGAGGTTCAAGATCGGGCGGCGGCCGCTTTTGAGCGGTGGGCCGCTCTTTATTCAGGCAAAACGCTGGTTCTGGTCAGCCACGGGGGCGTGATTTCGGCTTTGCTGTGCAGAATATTGAACGAACCCATCCAACGTATGTGGGACTACAAATTGGAGAATACTTCCGTTAGTTATGTCACTTACCATTCTTCCACGGGATACCGGATACAGTTCGTCAACGACAACTCCCATTTAGTATCTTAAAGGATACGAGTTCTAAGGACACTCTGAATAAGGAGAGGAGGAGGTTTCATATGAACACGGATAAATTCGCCAAAGAGGGGCTGACCTTTGATGATGTACTCCTGATGCCCGCCAAATCTCAGGTGCTGCCCAAAGACGTGGATGTGACCACGCGTCTGACCCCGCGGATTACTTTGAACGTTCCCGTTCTCAGCGCCGGGATGGATACGGTCACCGAATCCCGAATGGCCCGGGCCATGGCGCGGGAAGGCGGGATCGGCGTGATCCACAAGAACATGTCCATTGAGCGGCAGGCCATGGAAGTGGACAAGGTGAAGCGTTCCGAACACGGCGTGATCACGGATCCGATCTTTCTGAGCCGGCGGCATACCATCCGGGAGGCTCTGGATCTCATGGAGCGCTACCATATTTCCGGCATACCCATCACGGAGGACGATGTTCTGATCGGCATCATCACCAATAGGGATTTGCGCTTTGAGACGGATTTTACCCGGATCGTGGACGATGTGATGACCAAGGAGAATCTGATCACCGCGCCGGTGGACACCACCATGCAGCAGGCCAAGGAGATTCTGAGCAAGTATAAAATAGAAAAACTCCCCCTGGTGGATGATCAGTTCCACCTGAAGGGGCTGATCACCATCAAGGACATTGAGAAGGCCATCAAGTTTCCTTTTTCAGCCAAGGACAACAAGAGCAGGCTGCTTGCAGCCGCCGCCGTGGGCGTCGGCGCCGGCACGCTGGACCGGGTGGCGGCGCTGATGGAGGCGAAGGTGGACCTGGTGGTGGTGGACACCGCTCACGGCCATTCCATCAACGTGTTAAAAATGGTGGAGACCATCCGGAAGGCGCATCCGGATCTGGAGATTCTGGCCGGCAACGTGGCCACCGCCGAGGGAACCCGGGATCTGATCTCCGCGGGCGCCACCGCCGTTAAGGTGGGGATCGGCCCCGCGTCCATCTGCACCACGCGGGTGGTGGCCGGCGTGGGCGTCCCTCAGCTGACCGCGATTTACGACTGCGCGGAGGAGGCTGTGAAGCATGGGATCGCCACCGTGGCCGACGGCGGCATCAAATACTCCGGCGATATTGTCAAGGCCATCGCCGCCGGAGCGGACGCGGTGATGATCGGCAGCCTTCTGGCCGGCGCCGAGGAGAGCCCCGGGGATGTGGAGATTTACCAGGGCAGGAGTTTCAAGGTATACCGGGGTATGGGCTCCCTGGCCTCCATGAAGGCAGGCTCCAGCGACCGCTATTTCCAGGAGGAGTCCACCAAATTGGTGCCCGAGGGCGTGGAAGGCCGCGTGCCCTTTAAGGGCAGCGTCTCGGACACCCTGTATCAGATGATCGGCGGCTTGCGCTCGGGCATGGGCTACACCGGCTGCCGCAGCCTGCGCGAGCTCCAGACCCAGAGCGTGTTCGTCCGCCAGACCGCTTCCGGGCTGCGCGAGGCCCATCCCCACGACATCCAGATTACCAAGGAGGCCCCCAACTACAGCAGCTGATGTTTTAGTTCTTTTTTATAAAAAAACGGCATAAATGGAACCAATAGAACAATGCTGGAGGTTCCTGATTATGCCGGTTTTTTATATCTCTTTCAAGACGCTCAGATATTGGGCGGGGGGCGCGATTTGTCTGGTGATTCTGGCTGCGGGTCTTTTCGGGGATTTTTATTTTGTCCATAGATTTACCGAAGCCGCGGCGGGGCAAAAACTTAAACCGGTTTATTCCGTGGATGTGGGCGCGGACAAACGCTGCGCCCTGTCCTTCGATGCCGCCTGGGGCGCGACCCGGACCGGGCGGCTCATGGACACATTGGAAAGCAGGGGGCTGTACGGCACTTTTTTCCTGACCAATATCTGGATGGACGCCTATCCGGAGATGACCGCCGAGATCGCCCGGCGGGGTCATGAGATCGGGCTGCACAGCAGCAGTCACCCGGATATGACGCAGCTCTCCGCGGCGGATATGCTCAAGGAGATCGACGATAACCGGTCTTTGGCCGTTTCTCTGACCGGCCAGACGCCGGGACTGTTCCGGCCCCCCTTTGGCGCGTACAATTCCAGGGTCGTTCAGACGCTGATGGATCAGGGCCTGGTTCCGGTTCAATGGAGCGTGGACTCCCTGGACTGGAAGGAGTCCTTATCCGCGGATGAGATCTACGGGCGCGTCGTCAAAGGCATCCGGCCCGGCGCCATTGTGCTGTTTCACAATGACGGCCAGTTTACGCCGGAGGTATTGGAGAGGCTGCTGACTTACCTGGAGCAAGAGGGCTACAGCGTGGAGAAGGTGGGGGAGCTTCTGCTGGATGGGCCGTGGACAGTGGATTCCCAAGGCGTCCAGCGAAGTCCGCGTGAAAATCTGTAATTAGTTACCGTGAATGGCGCATACGTAGGGGCGGCATTCTGCCGCCCGTCCCTGGCGGACGCGCATCTCCAAGCCGCAAATCGCGGGGAAGCCCGGAATGGCATCTTGAAAGATTCATACGCGCGATGTATAATCATTTCAAAATCAATCGGTTCCGACACCGGGTATTAGGATTCGTTGAAAGGATCGGTCGTGTATGGATTATGATGCATTAGACCGCAAGCGCGCGTATTATCAGACGCGTAAACATCTGTTGCCGCCGGAGAGCCTGCGCAATTACGAGTCGGCGTTCCTCGTTGAGTATACGCACAACTCCACCGCGATCGAGGGCAATACGCTTTCGCTGATTGAGACGAAACTGCTGCTGGAGGATAAACTCTCCGTGGGCGGGAAAGCGCTCCGGGAGATTTACGAAGTGACGAATCACGCGAAAGCCTTCGATTTGGTAAGGCGCCGCGTCGCGGCCGGAATGCCGCTGGACGAAAACACCGTTAAGGACATTCATCAAATCCTGATGGAGAATATCTTTCCCGGCGGAATTTACCGCAATGTGAACGTCCGTATTACCGGCGCGGGATTTCAGCCGCCAAGCCCCAACGAGATGTATTTTCAAATCAAAAATTTCTTCGCGGATCTGCCGGTTAAGTCGGATGCGCCGCATATTGAACCGGCGGCGTGGATACACGGGGAATTTGTCCGCATACACCCGTTCAGCGACGGTAACGGGCGGACTGCCCGCATGATTATGAACTACCAGTTGATGCGCTCGGGCTGGCTGCCGGTTTCTGTGCCGAAAGAGGAAAGGCAGAGATACTATGAAGCGTTGGAGGTATACGCGGTGAGCGGTGACATTCAGCCTTTTGCCGCGTTCATCGCGGAACTGGAAGATAAGGAACTTGACGCTGTGATCGCGATGATAGAACAGGCGGTCGGGCGGGACGAAGCGTTTAGAACGCGTGATCATGTCATTGAGGAGGGAAAATGATGGCGCAAACAGCGATAAAGTTGGAAGAATTCATGAACATGGAATTTGAAGACAACGCAATGCCTGAATTAATATACGGCAACATTTATAACATGGCTCCGACGTCGCCTAAATGGACGCATCAGAAAGCCGTGACGGCTGTGGGGCACATATTCGAGTC
>JAISDM010000240.1 GCA_031264885.1 Peptococcaceae bacterium
GGGCCTTCGCCTTTCCCCAAATCTCCAGCGGCCTCGTTTCCCATAGTTGTTTTTTCACGTTTTTCCCCTTTCGTTCAGATTTCAGTCTTTGTCTCCCACAATCTTATTATCGCCACGCCACCTCGCTTCCTTGTAATCATAATCGGCGTCATATTTTATAGTGCCGAACAGAGTCAAAATATCGCCGACTTCCAAAGCGGCGTCCAACAGTTCCGTATCAATCGATAGATTCGTAGCCATGTCCGAACCCCCTTTCCATGTGTAATATTCTACACATGATTATGTGTGCAGTCAAGGTTTGTCTTTCCACCGTTTGGATGACAAACAGCGTCAGCTGATCCGTAATTTGCCGTGTGGAAAAATTCCCCTCCCAGGAGGGGAATGGGAACAGACGCCGCCCCTAGGTTGCTGTAAACGACGTATCTGTAGGGGCGGCATCCTGCCGCCCGTCCTTGACCGGCGCGAATTCCCCCTTCCCCGGCCGTCATTCCGGGCTTGACCCGGAATCCAGGTTCCTTCCTTTGGATTCCGGGACAAGCCCAGAATGATAAAAATATGAATCCCAAACATGAAATTGGGTTGTTGACATAGAAATATGAGAAAAGATATAATTAGTTGAACCGAGGACGCTCAATGCCGTAAGGAGGTGAATGTCGCCCGGCCTGACAAGGCCGGGGTTTGAGAACAAATCATGGAATCGGCAATATTAATAAAGGAGGTGGATGGATTTATAAATTAAATTTCGAAGGGAGAATTGTAAAAAGTGGAAGATCAAAACACGAAAATGCAGAATAATCCTAAAGTTTCTACTAGTTCGACAGATGTGGCGCTGACATTTTGGCAAAAAATAAATTATTCCTGCGGCGGATTTGCCAACAACGTTCTTTTGGGTTTGTATTTCAGCTTTATGATCTTTTTCTTTACGGATGTCCTGTTGATTCCGGTGGGTCTGGTATCCTTATTTTCCCTCGTATGCCGCTTCTGGGACGCGGTCAATGATCCGGTGATCGGCGTGATGGCCGACCGTACCCAGTCCCCGAAGGGCCGCTACCGTCCTTGGATTTTGTACAGCTTTCCACTGCTGATCGTCTGTACCTGTTTGCTTTTCTTCACGCTGCCGTCGGGCTTATCGGGCTTTCAGGCCGCGTTTACATTGGCTATGTATTTCTTTTATGTGCTATTCTACACCATGCATGATGTGCCTTATTCGGCGATGCCTGCCGCGCTGACCACGAATTACGCGAGCCGCGGCAGTATTGGCGCGTTCCGCCTGGCTTTCGGCAACTTGGGTATGATTTTGGCTGTGGCTACGTTCTTGCCTCTCGTAAATGTATTGGGCGGCGGCGACGTAAACGCCGGGTATTTCCGCGCGGTGATTGTTTTGATGATCATTACGGTTCCGTTTTTCCTGATTGCTTATTACGGCACAAAGGAAGTTGTTTTATTGGATCCGAACGCGAAGCGGGTTCCGATCAGGGAATATTTTAAGATATTTAAAGGCAACAAACCGTTTATCGCGATGTGCCTGGCTTATGCTTTCTGGGGACTGTGGGGCAATGTCGGCGGCACTTCCCGTATTTATTTTTTTAATTACGTTTACGGCGACCAGGCGGCTTTCAGTTTTGCCGCGACTTGCCAGACGGTGGGTATGACGGTGGGCGCGTTCCTCTGCAATTTGCTGCTGAAAAAAGCCAAAAACAAACGAACGCCGGGCATGATCGCCTGGTTCACCGGCGGCGCCGTTTTGATCGGCATGGCGTTTATCCGGCTGAGTCCGGCGACGCTTCCGCTGTGGTATTTTTGCACGTTTATTTACGGTATTTGCGGCATGTGCGGACTGACCAGCATCTTCGCCTGCACCCCGGATTTGACGGTGTATACCCAAAGGCGTTATGGCATCGCGGCCGCGAGTTTTATCTTTGCTGTCGTTAATTTCGCGTTTAAACTGGCCGGAACCGTCGGCACCAGCGCGTTCACATGGGTGCTGGGACTTATGGATTATGTGCCGGGCGCGGAACAGACCCCGGCGGTCGAATCGGTGATGCGCGCGAGCTGCACGTGGCTGATCGGCCTGTTCCTGATTGCCGGCGCAATCTTTCAGTATATGTATAAGATTGACGAGAGCAGTCATAAGATGGATTTGAGTGAGTTGGCATAACGGGAGGTAAAATCATATGAGGTACCCAAAAATATGGAGAAAGATCACCAATGGGGCGGCGATGTTTTCCGGTGCTTTGGCTTTTATCATCGGATGCCTGCAGGTGATGGAATCGCTTCTCAGGTATTTTTTTAACGCGCCTACCAAATGGTCTCTCAATGTATCGGAATATTTGCTGATCTACTTGCTTTTTATCGGATCGGCCTACGCTTTTCAGGAGCATGGGCATGTGGCGGTGGATATGGTTCTTAATTTAGTGGATAAGATTGACAAAACAGGGAAGAGGATCTACCGCCGTATTTTGGTGTCGGTCGGATATTTGTTAGCCATTGTATTCGTGTTTTGTCTGTTGTACGGCGTTTGGGGCATGTTTACGAAGGCGATTGAGATCGGAAGGGTGACGACTTATATTCCCACGATTCCTATATGGGTGCTGTACGCTCCGATGATCATAGGAATGGTGATGATGACGGTTACGCTGGTTTTTATGATTCTCGACTGCATATCCGGCAGTGAAGAGCATATATGATTTTCCGGCAGTCTGAGGTTAAATACTGATAGACAGGAGATACATAATATGGGTTTACAATTATTGTTCATTATCTCATTGCTGTTGATTGGCATTGCGTTGGGATGTCCCGTCATGGCGGCCATCGGATGTACGGCCGTGATATCCATGATGACGTTTATGGGCGAGAATTTTTTTGGTAAGTTCGCGTCCATTGCTTATGAACAGGGCATCAGCCCGAATCAGCTGATTGCGCCTTTATTCATTTTGATGGCCGAATTCCTTGCCAGAGGCGGCATTGCGGAGGATTTGTTCACGGTGCTGAATATGGTTACCAAAAGGATCAAAGGCGGTTTGGCCCTTGCCACAACGCTGGCGTGTACCGTTTTTGCCGCGCTTTGCGGTTCTTCGCCGGCCACGGCGGCGGCTGTGGGACGTATCGCCACCAGCGCGATGACGAAAAGAAGATACCGGAAGGACTTTGCCATTGGCACCGTCGCCGGCGGCGGCACGCTGGGCATTATGATTCCGCCCAGCATTACGTTGGTTTCGTTTGGGATTCTTACGGAAACCTCCATCGCGAAGCTGCTGATCGCCGGGCTTATTCCCGGACTGATGCTTTCTTTGCTGATGATTATCTCCATTGTTATCCGGGTGCGGCTGAATCCGGCTTTAATAGGCGAACTGAAACCGGATGTTCTCGAATCGGGGGCGTATGACGCGAACGCTTATGCCGTAGATCTGAAGACGGCTGTTGATGATTCGGAAATGCTGTCCTCTGATGATGCCCGTGTGAAGCGCATTGTCATTCAGATCATTCCTGCCTTTGTCCTGATTATTCTTGTTTTGGGCAGCATGTACAGGGGCATCGCGACACCTACGGAGTCGGCGGGCATCGGCGCGATCGGCGCGTTTATCCTCGTGGCGGTGCAGAAGAGGCTGGACAAAAACATGTTTGCGGAAAGCCTGAAGGCTACCGCCAGAACCAGCGCTATGATGATTTTTTTGGTGATCTCCGGGTTTTGCCTGAGTTTTGTCCTGGCGTATTTGCGTATTCCCAGCAGTTTGACCAAGATCATCATCAGCGCCGGCTTGAATAAGTACATGGTCTTGATTCTTTTGTACATTCTGTGGTTTATTTTGGGCTGCCTGATGGATCCCGGCAGCATGATTATTCTGACCATCCCATTCCTGTTTTCCACCATGATTGATTTGGGTTTCGATCCCATATGGCTGGGGATTGTCTCCACGCTTTGTGTTGAAATCGGCATGATCACGCCGCCTGTGGGATTGAATTTATTTGTTCTCCGATCATCGACAAACGTAGAAATGATCCATATTATCAAGGGCTCGTTTCCGTATGTTCTCGTGTTGATTGTCGGACTGATCATTTTGACTGTTTTTCCGCAGATCGCTCTTTTCCTTCCCAACAATATGTAGGGCGGTTTGATTCAAACGGTTTATGTTGAGTTTGAGTAAAAAAAATATATAAAACCGAGGGAGGAACTCAGAATGAAAACAAGGCGAATGATGTACGCGGCCGGAATCCTGGTATTATTCACGCTGGCCGCGGCCGGGTGCGGAGGCGGTTCGGGAACGCCGGCTTCCGGCGGAAATGAGGGAACCAGAGAAATCTTAATCGGCCACGCTTTTCCGGACAATATGGCGCCGCTGGGGACGGCTTACGCGGCGATGGGGGAGTATGTTTCCGAAAAAACGGGCGGAACCCTTACGTTCACTCAGGCAGCCAACGGATCGCTGGTTGACGACAGCAACTTCATCGACGGGATCATGGACGGCGTCGTCGATATGGGTCATTGCCTGGTCACTTACGCGGGGGGCGTGATACCGGAAGCGGCGTGTCTCGGCATTCCCGGGTATTTTGGAGGCAGCGACTGGCTTGCCTTCTGTGAAGACGTCCGCAAGCCTCTGTCGGATATCTACGCGAAATACGATCTTTACTACTTTGGCGCGGACTATCAGGCGACGGGCACTTTTGTCAGCTCAAAGAAGCAGGTTGTGACCCCCGCGGACGTAGTGGGGCAGATTATCCGCGCTTCCGGAACCGATTTGGCCAACGCCATTGAATTATGGGGCGGATCTCCCACCGTGATGGGCCTGGGCGACTGCGCCACGGCGCTGGAACGCGGCACCATCGACGCCATGTACACCTCTTATACGTTGATCGGGCAGCAGCATTTTTATGAGCTGGCCGAATATGTAAGCACGACCCCGATTTGCGAAACCTGGGGTTCCACGGTCATCCGGATGGAGACTTATAACAGTCTGACGGATGAGCAGAAAAAAGCGGTGGATGAAGCCGCGCTGCTGTATTCGGCTCAGGCGCAGGATGATTACCAGGCCATTAAAGAGCAGTATGACGAAGATATCGACGAATACGGCGCCTCCGCGTACGCGCTTACCCCGGAGGAAGCGCTGGCTTTCACCGACAAATGCAAGCCGCTGTTCGAGACGTTTGGCCAATCCACCAATGAATTGGGCCTGGAATTGCTGAAGGTGATCTACAAGCACAACAATTGGGAGTGGACGTTCTGATTCACGGCCCGGAATGACGGTCGGGGGGGAGGGAAACCCGAAATGACAGGGTCTGTCGTCGGTCAAGGACGGGCGGCAGAATGCCGCCCCTACAGACGCACATTCGCGGCGGAGCAGAATGCCGCCCCTACGATCCCGTGAACAACGCGTCCGCAGGGGGCGTCGGCGGACGCCCCGCGGCGGTTCGCCCCCGGTTCCCCCCGTGGGGGCACGGCATGCCGTGCCCCGTCCCGTTTTCGTCCGCAATTTCATGTCTTGCGGTTCGCGTTCTTCTTCATCCACCGGATGCTTTGCCCGGAAAATTTAAATACCTTGGACAGCCCCAGCAGGCGGTCGCTCAGCCGGTTCTCATAATGTTCCTCCATCTCGTCGGGGGTCAGGTTGGTGCTGATCATCCACGGCAAGCCGTGAACCACCCGCTCGTCCAGCAAATACAGCATCTGCTCCTGGGTGAAATCCGTCAGGCTCTCCGTGCCCAAATCATCGATGATCAGCAGATCCACTTGGTACAGGCTGTTCAAAGCCTCCATACTCTTATCTCTCCGCGAGAAATCCTCAAATCTGCTCTGCCGGATCCAGTCCAGGATCTTGCCGATCTTCAAATACAGCACCGTTTTGCCGGCCTGCAGCACATAATTCGCCACCGCGCTGCACAAATGGGTTTTGCCGGTGCCCACCGGCCCGTACAAAAGCAGGTTCTCCGGCCGCCCGCCGGAAGAAACCTTCTCGGCAAACAGCAGCGTTTCCTCCAGGATCCTGCGGTAAGCCGCCTGATCCTCGTACCAGTACAGCGAAAAAAGATCAAAGGTCTGCTCCGCCTGACCTGGCGCGAGCCCGCTGTTATTCCAGCGCGCCGCCCATTCTATGTTTTTCTGACAGTCGCATTTCTCTCCCGGCTCGACAAAACCCCTGTCCTGACACTTGGGACAATCCCATTGGGGTTCGTAGACAGAAAGATCCAGGCCGTATTTCCGCAGAGTCTCCAGCCGCCTCTGAAACAACCGCTCCTGCTCCCTGTCGATGGCCTCGCGCGCTTCCCGGGACCCCGACGCGGCCAGCAGATGGATGAGCTTCCCGGCGTTCGCGGCGATTTCCTGGGCAATATATTCCAATTCCGGATGGGCCCGATGAACGGCTTCCACATGCCTTTCCATCTCTTCTATTTTTCTGGCGCGCTTGGACGCCGTCTCCATATGCGGCTCAGTCATCTTCCCACCTTCTGTTCCCGGAATGCGTAATGCGGCGGACGGACTGGGCTCTGGGCCGGTCCGCCCGCTGAGCGTCTTTCAGCTGATCATCATGGGTTTGGACCGCTTTCTCCGCGTCCGCCAAATCCGTCACGCCCTTCTGATGCCAATCCTCCAGAACCCTGTCCAGATACTTGAAAGAAACATTGTTCGCCCGGACGGATTCCTCCGCCGCCCTCAGAATCAGCATATGGCTCATACCCCAATATTGATTCCACTTGACATACAGATCCCTCTGAGGAATGGTCACCGCGCCGAACTGACCCAAATACCGCTTGATCTCTTCCACTTTTTTTTGGGTCCAGTCAATCTCATTCATAAACGAAGCCAGCTGATCCACCGTATACAGGCCGCCCTGATATACCTTCCCCGCGATGGTCCTGTAATCCTTTAACTGGCTCAGGCCCCTCGAAAAACACAGGTGAAAAAACGTCAGTATAAACTCTGTGGTCCACCCGTATTTCAGGTTCAATTCCTGAATGAACTGCTTCTCCCTTAACGTCACCGTCAAACTGCCCCTCATCCGGTCCAGTTCCTTTAAAATCTTGCCGTAATCAAAATCCCCCGCCTCCATGACGGGTCTCTCTTCCCGCTCCCGGATCCAAATTTGATACAGCCGGTTCCATAAAGGCGAGAAAGAGATCCGGCGCGCCGTCCCCCCCGCCCAAACAGCCCATCCTTCCCCCAAAGCCCATCGAATCCAGGGGTCCTTGGCCAGCGTCTCCCCGGGTTGGCCGGTTCTGTGCTTGTTCAACGCCAGAACCAGGTATCCCAGGCATTCAGGGGACAGATTCAATTGCTGCATCTTGTCCAAAAGATAAACTGGAACGCCAACGGTTCCAGTTTCAAACATAAATTGGGAAAAATCTCCTTGTTCCTGTTCCATATCCATTCCTCATTTATCCAAATATTTAACCCAAATATGAACCTCAGACACCACCAAACCGGTCAGCCATTGGATCTGCGTTTGGATTTTACCTTGGAGTTCCTGAGATACTTTATGCAAAGCCGCCCCATACGAACCGGTCACTTCCAGCCTCATCACCATGCTGTTTTCTTTGATTTCCGCCGAAACCCGGTTGATCTCCACGACTCCTTGAATCTGCGCGGCCAGATGCCGCGCCATCTGCGTGACCGCCTGATTGGTGATCACCAACTTCCCAATCAGACTGAACCGGGGCTGAACAATGGTTTTTTCCCCCATCTTCTGACTGTGTTTTTTTCCGAAAAAATAACGGATCGGATTCAAAAAATAGCCCGGCAAATCCTGCTTGACTTCCACCACCGGCACAGGAATCACGTGCATCCCATAATTATTGCGCAGGTCCAGCGCCGTCTGTATCTCCTCCGGGCTGGCCACCTGAGCGATATCGATGATTCGGGATATCTTCGGGAGTTCCAGGGTTCGCGCGATCCGCTCCGCCATGCGAACCGAAGTCCCCAGCACCAAAATCCGGGAAGGGCCGATTTCTTCTATCTTGCGTTTTATCTCCTCCGCGTGATTCGGATCCAACAAAATGGCGCGCTTAACCGCTTTCAGCGCCGTAGCCTCGCCCTTCGCCGAAAAACCCGCCATTTTTTGCCCGTCCTTGATTAATATTCCGTCGTCAATGACCACGTCAATATCGTTCTCATAAGCCACCGTTATGGCGTGATGGCTTTTGCCCGTGCCGCTTTTCCCAACCAACGCGTAAACTTCCATTTGGTTCGTCCCCCGTCCGCCCGGCGTCCTGCCCGGCGGTCCTTACCCGGCGTCCTCCCGGTCAAGGGCGCCCGCCGCCAGGCACGCGCTGCACACCCCGCTGAATTCCAGCCGGTGGGTTTCAATCCGATGCCCGTCGCCGGTCTCAGTCAGTTTGGATAACTGATCCACCAGCGGCATGTCCACATCGTACACCCTATGGCAAATCCGGCAGCGGTAATGATAATGATTGACGGGTATCCCATCATAACATTTGTACGCGCCGCCAAAACTCAGTTCCATGATTTCGCCCAATTCCTTCAGCAGATTTAAATTGCGGTACACGGTGCCCAAACTGATCTCAGGGATCCTCTCCCGGGCTTTTTCGTAAATCCATTCCGCGGTGGGATGAGTGTTCGTAGACCTCAGCAGCTCCAATATGATTTTCTTTTGTCGGGTCATGCGTCGATTTTTTTCCATATTTTCGTTCCTCATAAACAAAAGTATGCCTCATTTTCCGCAAAAACGCAAGTCAAACTTTGGGAATCCGCGTCCGCCTAGCGGGCGGCAGAATGCCGCCCCTACAGGCGCGTCGCTCACGGTACCGTAGGGGCGGCATCCTGCCGCCCGGCGGCCGACCGGCCTGCCAGGAAGCCGGAAGCCCACGCCCACTGAAGGTTGTATCCCCCGCAGTCGCCGTCAATATCCACCATCTCCCCGGAAAAATACAGCCCCTCCACCAATTTGGACTCCATGCTCCGGGCGGATATCTCCTCCGTCAAGACGCCGCCCGCCGTCACCTGGGCGTTCGTCCATCCCCGGAGCCCCCGCGCCGGGATCCGCCAATCCCAAAACAAGCGGCCCAAACGCTCCACATCCTCACGGCGCAATTGAGACACCGTCCCCTTCCGGTGGAACAATCCCGCCAGTTTTAACAGAACCTGCCCCAGCCGCTTGTTGACAAAACCCACCAGACATTGGGATATGGGCCAATCGCCCAATATTTGAAAACGGCGTTCCAGACAAGACAGGATCTCATCGGGCCGCCACCGATCCAGCAGACATAATCTCAGCTCGCAGACCGCGGTATCATTCTCCCTCAATATCTCCCCGGCCTTCCGGCTCAATTGAAGGATGGGCGGGCCGGATACGCCATAATTCGTAAATAACAGATCCCCCCGCTCCCGCCGCGCCTCCTCGCCGTCTTTCAGCACCGCCGCGGCGCCCTCTATTCTGACCCCCGACAAAAAGGGAAAGAAATCGCCTTCCAGTTTCAGCTGCGCCAGCGCCGGAAACAGCTCCGAAACACGGTGCCCCAGCAGAGACGCCAGCTCATAGCTTTGGCCGTCGCATCCCGGCGCCGCCTTGCCCCCGCACGCCAAAATCACACAGTCGCCCTGGTACCGGCCTCCGGAAGCGCATTCCACAAAGAATGTCCGGCGGGATCCCTCAAGCTCCCATCGGACGGCGGTCACACGCTCGCCGCAGTGTACGGCCACGCCCTGTTTTTCCATGGCAAACATCAGCACATCCAGCACGGCCGACGCCTGATCACACAATGGGTATACCTTCCCGTCCCGCTCCGCCTTCGTCTCCAGCCCAATCCCCCGGAACAGCTCCCGAACCGCGGCCGGATCCAGCAAAGACAGGGCGTGTTCCGCGAACAGCGGATGGGCGCCGTGATAGAAGCCGGCCCCGGCGTTCTCATTGGTCAGATTGCAGCGCCCGTTGCCTGTGCCCAGAAGCTTCTTCCCGACCCTGGGGTTCTTCTCTATAACGACCGCTTCCGCGCCGCTCCGGCCGGCCGCCAGCGCGGCCATCATACCGCTCGCGCCGCCGCCGACCACCACCACCCGCCGCCTTACCGTTTCCATTTCGGCACAATGGGCAGCCGTTCATATTCTTCTTTGAGCAAGCCCAGCACCCACACGTCCCAATAGCGTCCCTCCGCGAACCGGTGCCGTCTCAGGCGGCCCTCGGAAACAAATCCGAAGTTCATGCCCATCTTCAAGCCCTGGGGCTGGTTCTCACAGGCAAAAATATAGGTCCGTTCCAAGCCCAATTCATAGTAAGCGATGTCCAGCAGCACAATCAAAACATCCAGCCCGTACCCCGCCAGCCGCATCTCCTTCTCGCCGATGCCCAGCAGCACCTCCGCGTTGCGGTTCGACCGGTCGATCCGTCTCAAACAGCAAATGCCCACAGGCGCCAGATCCCGCTTCCTCAGCACCATGTACGTCAGTTTTTCCGCGCGGGGATCCATAATTCCCGCCTGATGCCTTTGAATATCCCCGCAGATGGCGTCCATCTCAACGCTGTCATATTCGTCGTAAGTGGTGCGAAAATCCTTATCCATGTACCAGGACTGCAATATGGGCGCGTCTTCCTGCGTCAGGGGCCTTAGCACGATCTTCCGCCCTTTTAACATAGTCTCTCACCTGCCTGAATCTTAAGCGCAAACAGACCGGATAATATTTTGGGAGCAAAAAACGTGGACTTCTCCGGCATCACAATGTTCGGGTCATGGACGCCCAGATCCGCCACGGCCATCAGCTCCCGGATATCCACCGGATGCAGCGCCACAGCCAAATCATAGGCGCCTTTGTCGACCAAGTCCGTCATCTTGTTCATCTCAGATTCCGGATAAAAATCGAAATGTTTCTCATCCTCGATCATCTCCGGCGACAGCCCCAGCAGGGGATAGAGCTCCTCTTCCAGGATCCGGCAATCCAGCCGCCCTATGGGATCGTCCGGGATACGCCCGGCCTTCATCGAAAAAATCCCTTCCCGCGCGTAAATCATGAAGCTGTTCTTAGGCGGCGTCCTGAACTGATTCTCAGACACCAGGGCCAAACGGTCCCGCACCGTCTGGAAACCTCTGAGGCCGCTGACCACCCGGTTGTATGCCAGAATCTCAGCGTCGTCGGTCTCGCAGATATACGCCAGACAATGGTCCTGCCCCAAACACAGAGCGCTGTGATAACGGTGATGCCCGTCCGCGATATACAAAGGCTCATGAGCGGCGAACTCCTTCAGCGCCCTCGCCTCCTTGCCGTCCTCCGGAATCCGGAACACCCGGTTGACGATTCCGTGAAGCTCCGACGCTTTCGCGAAATCGGAAGTGAACTCATAAAGGGGCGGGAACTCATCCGCCACCTGATCCAACACCACCCGCACCGGACTTTTGGTCAGCAGCCAAACCGGTTCAAACGCGTACCCCGTTTCCCGCGTCAGCCACATTCTCCTCTCGACTTTTTCGTCGAAGGTTTTTTCGTGCCGGATGATATCCCCGGTTTCATATCCCGACACCTTCACCCCAGTCAAAAAACCGCGGCGTATTTTATCGCCGTAGCGCTGTTCATACACATACATGGCCGGTTCGTCGTCACGGATCAATACGGATTCCCTGATAAACCGCGCCAGCGTCTCCTTAGGATGATCCCCCAGCGTAATATGGAACAGAGATTTATCGTTTTTTCGCAGATGATGCTCTAATTTGGATCCTTCCTTGACGACGTCATATGGAGGGCAGGTTATTTGCGCGGCCATTTCCCGAGGCGGCCGCAGTCCCTTTAAACCGCATATTTCAGCCAAACCGTCACCTCCCATCGGCGAATTAATTTCTCTTGTTTTTTACTCTATTACCTATTATAATATGATTATGACAGCAATTCAATGCGCCGCCCCGTCATGGCGGCAAAATAACGGGTAAGGAGGTCATTCAAATGGAAATCACAAAAGAAATGTCCATCACCGAGATCGTCGTCAAATACCCCGAGACAGCAGAAATGCTTATGAGGCGCGGTATGGGATGCCTCGGCTGCGCGGCCGCACAGTTTGAATCTCTTGCCGAAGGCGCGGGCGCCCACGGCATTGATATCGACTCGCTGGTTAAAGATTTGAACCACCTGGTCGCCGTATAAGCGGATTCCCCATCGAATCCCCGCCCAAACGCCGTCTTTTTCGCAAGCGCCTGTTTTT
>JAISDM010000257.1 GCA_031264885.1 Peptococcaceae bacterium
TACTCCTTGATCATAGTGATGATTTCCGGGAATCCAGGATAGAAGGCGGCGACAGCATTGAGTGCCATTATATCTATTTCAGCCTGACTGAGGATAAAAAAGGTCTGCAATCCATCAAATCCACATTAAATTCGTCGTTTCCGGGCGATCCCGGGCGGCAGAATGCCGCCCCTACGACGCCGTGAGGCACGGTTTTTGTTGTTTTCGGACGATCCCGGGCCGCGCCCGGCCGTCCCGTCCCGCGCGGTCTACCCGTCCAGCATCAGCCGGGCATGCTTGCGCAGCTCCTCCGAATCCATATCCCCGCTCAGCATCCGGGACAGCTCCCCGATCCGGCCTTCCCGGTCCAGCTCCGTGATCCCCGTCCGGGTCCGGGATCCGTCCCAGGTTTTTTCCAGAAACAGATGCTGCTTCGCCTTGGCCGCCAAAATGGGGGAATGGGTCACGCACAGCACCTGCTGTCTGCGGCTGATGGCCTGAAGCTTCTCCGAGACCTTCTGGGCCGACTTGCCCCCGATGCCCGCGTCGATCTCGTCGAATACCAGGGTGTCGCAGCCGTCGGTCTGGGCCAGCGCCGTCTTTAACGCCAGCGTCACCCTGGAGAGCTCCCCGCCCGAGGCGATCTTGACCAGGGGCAGCATGGGCTCGCCGGGATTCGGCGCGATATGGAATTCCGCCGCCCCCGCCTCCACGGCCACGCGAAAAACCGCCTTATCCATAAGCAAGTCCGTCAGCTCCCCGTGAACCTGGGCCTCCAGGACCTGGGCCGTTTTTTTCCGCGCCTCTGTCAATTCCGCCGACAGCGCCTCATAAGCCGCCCGCGTCTGTTCCCGCTCAAGGCCCAAATCATCCCGCCGCTTCTCGCTGTTTTGGAGCGCCGAGAGGCTGCGGCCGGCATCTTGCTCAAAGGCCAGCACATCCTCTATAGAAGGCCCATATTTTTTGCATAACTGCCGAAGTACATACAGCCGTTTCTCCGCTTCCTCCAGGCGCGCCGGCGAAACCTCCGTCGTTTCCAGATATTGGCTCAGCGCGCCGGCCGCTTCCTCCACAATGTATAAAGCCGGCTCCAGCTTATCGATCCAGTCCGCGATTTGATTCTCATATTTTACCAATTCATGAAATTGCGCCAGCGCCCGGCTGATTTGATCGTAAGCGGACGAAACGGAGGAAGCGGACGCGCCCCCCGAGTACAGCCGCTCATAAGCCGCCCTGCATCCGCTCAGGAGCTTCTCCGCGTTGGCCAGCCGCTGAATCTCCGACTGCAGCGCCAGATCCTCGCCTTTGCGCGGCTTGGCCTGACGGATTTCCTCGATCTGAAAACTCAGCAGATCCAACCGCGCGGCTTTGTCCTTCTCGCGGGCGTCCAGCTCCGCCAAGGCTTTCTCCACATCTTTCAGCGCCCGGCCCCGGGCTTCCGTCCGGGCCCGCAAGTCCAGCAGCCCCGCCCCGCCGTACTGATCCAGCATATCCACATGCTTATCCGGATTCATCAGCAGCTGGTGATCCTTTTGCCCGTGAATATCGATCAAATGCCCGGCGATGCCCCGATACTGAGCCAGAGTCAGGGTCCGGCCGTTGATCCGGCACAGATTTTTGCCGCCGGCGGCAATCTCCCTGGAGAATATGTAGTCCTCCTCGTCCTCCTCCGGGGCAAGGCCCAGCTCCCGGACCGCCTGCCGCACATCCGGATGGCCGGCCAGATCGAACACACCCTCCACATAGGCTTTATCCGACCCCGCCCGGATCATCTCCGCCGAAGCCCTGGCGCCCAGCAGAACCATCACCGCGTCGATAATGATGGATTTGCCCGCGCCGGTCTCCCCCGTCAGCACCGTCAATCCCGACTTGAAAGAAACCGTCATATAGTCGATGATGGCAAAATTTTGAACCGATAAGCTTTCCAGCATATCCTACTCCATTAAACTGCGCAGGCGCTGCACGACCTCTTCCGTAACCTCCTTCGGCCTGGTCACGGATATGATGGTGTCGTCTCCCGCCACCGTCCCGATTAAATCCGCCCAATCCACACCGTCGATCAAGGAAGCCACCCCGTGAGCGTTCCCGGGCAAAGTTCGGATGACAATGAGATTCTCACTGTACTCAATGGACAAAACCACCTCGCGGAACATTCTCCGCAGGCGGTGATTGTCCCTGACAGGGATCTGCCCCTTCGGCAGCCCGTAAGTGTAGCTGTTGTCCCCCTGGGAAACCTTCACCAGGCGCAATTCCTTGATATCCCTCGAAATCGTGGCCTGCGTCACCTTAAAACCAGCCTGCGTCAACTCTTCCGCTAACTCGCTTTGAGTTGAAATTTGACTGTTTTTTATGATTTCAAGGATTCTTTTTTGACGGCGTACTTTCATGTGGCCCTCCAGTTTTTTAATTTATTTTGGAGTATGGAAAAAAATTGAAAATCACGGGTCCGGATAAAAGCGGCTTGAGCGTCGGAAACCGTCACGACCACACGGTCGTTTTCAAACAAAGGCAGTTGTGTCTGCCCGTCCACCTCGATAGACGAGCGCGCCGAGACATTCTCCAGCGTCACCGATATGGCCTCATCCCCGGGGACGAGCATGGGGCGTTCCTGGAGCATGTGAGGGCAGACCGGGGCGATCAGAAGCGCCCGTACCCCGGGATGAACAATGGGGCCGCCCGCGGATAGGGCGTATCCCGTGGAACCCGTGGGCGTGGAGATAATGACCCCGTCCCCCCGGTAGGAAGCGGCCGGAACATCCCCGACCTGAACGTGAACGGTCAAAACCGGCGTATTGGAGCCCCTGTGAATGACCAAGTCATTCAGCCCCAGCAAAACCGGCAGGGGCCCAACCGCCTCGGCCTCCCGCTCCACCCGGCCCTGGAGCATCATACGCGTGTCCAGCGCGTAATCGCCCCCCAGCGCCATTTCCAGCGCCGCGAACAGATTCTCCGAGCCCAGCTCAGACAGGAAACCCAAGTGACCCAAATTCGCGGCCAATATGGGAATCCCATAAGGCGCCGTCCACCGGGCCGCCCGCAGGAACGTGCCGTCTCCGCCCAAAGCGGCCACAAAACGCGCCCGGCCCTCGAAGGAAGAAACATAACGCAGCCCGGAATGAACCAGCTGCGGAGCGTCGGACTCCAGCATAAGGGTTTGAACGCCGCGGTCCGCGAACCATTGAACCAACTCCCGGGCCAAATTCACCGGCGGGTTTATTAAGTTAAGCATCAAGCCGACGGAATCCATGACATTCACCTCCCGCAAAAACGGCGCCCGCCGCCCGTCTTCGACCCGGGCCGCCGCGACGCAATGCCCCCGGCGCCTGTCTTCGACCCGGGCCACCACAACGCAATGCCCCCGGCGCCCGTAGGGGCGGCATTCTGCCGCCCGTCTTCGACCCGGACCGCCGCAACGCAATGCCCCCGGCGCCCGTCTTCCACTCCCCACTATCCACTAACCGCTCCCGCCTCAGCCACAACCTGCCTCACCCTCAGAGGGTCCATCGGACACTCATCCCCCTGATCCAATGTAAACCACAGAAGATATTCGATATTGCCCTCCGGCCCCCGCACCGGCGAAAAATCCAACCCCCTCGGGCAAAGCCGGGACCCGGCCGCCGCGCGCCAGACCGAATCAATGACCTCCTCATGAATCCTGGGATCCCGCACCACACCCTTTTTCCCGACCTTCTCCCTTCCCGCCTCGAATTGCGGCTTGATCAAAGCGACGCCGCAGCCCTCCGGCTTCATCAGAGGCGGCAAAACGGGAAAAATCTTCGACAAAGAGATGAACGCCAGATCCATAGTGACAATATCCACCGCTTCCTCAATCAAATCCCTGCTCAAATAACGCGCGTTCGTTTTTTCCAAAACCACCACTTTCTCATTTTGCCTTAATTTCCAGCTCAGCTGACCGTAGCCCACATCCACCGCGTAAACCCTGCGGGCGCCGTTCTGCAAAGCGCAGTCGGTAAATCCCCCTGTGGAAGCGCCCAAATCCAGCACCGCGCGGCGGTTGAAATCCACCCCAAACACCTCGATCGCCTTGGCCAGCTTCAGCCCGCCCCGGCTCACATAAGGACACGTATTGCCCCGAACCTCTACCTCCGCCTCCGGAGAGACCGGCGCGCCCGCCTTATCCAGCCGGACGCCGCCGGAGAACACCTGACCGGCCATGATCAAAGCCCTGGCCTTCTCTCTGGATTCACAAAAACCGTGAGAAAGCAAAAAAAGATCCAGCCTCATCTTGGGTTCGCTCATTTTGGATTCGCTCATGTTTCCCGGCCGGCCAAATACTCAATGATGGCTCTCAGCGGCTCCGTCCGCTCCTCCGGCAAAGCCTCCAGCGCCCGCAGCCCCTTCCGGATGAAATCCCGCGCCATTTCACGGGATCTCTCCAAACCAAAGAGACTGGGATAAGTGCCCTTGCCCAATTTGTTGTCCCCGCCGGCCGTCTTTCCCATTTTGCCGCTGTCGCCCGCCATGTCCAGTATGTCATCCGTTATTTGAAAAGCCATTCCAAAGGCTTCCGCGTATTCCGTCAAAGCGTCCAGCATCCGGTCCGGGGCCCCGGCCGTCATGGCTCCCGAACGGATGGCCGCCGCGAACATATCCCCCGTCTTGTGAACATGTATATACTCCAGCGTCTCCGGATCCACAGCCCGCCCCTCCGACAAAACATCCTGAGTCTGCCCGGCCACCATGCCCGAAGGCCCCGCCGCCCGGGATATCTCCCGGATGATCTGAAGGCGCGCGGCGGGATCCTCCGCCCCATAAGACGAAAGCACCGTGAAAGCATGGGTCAAAAGGGCGTCGCCCACAAGAATCGCCATATTCTCCCCATAAACCTTATGACTGGTCAATTTGCCCCGGCGGTAATCGTCGTCGTCCATACAGGGCAAATCATCATGAACCAGAGAATAGGTATGGATCATCTCCAGCGCGCAAGCCACAGGCAGCGCCGCCTCCCCGTCCCCGCCCGCCGCTTCCGCGGAAGCCACGCACAGAATGGGACGGAGACGCTTGCCCCCGGCAAATAAACTGTAATGAATGGCCTCGCTCAGCAAAAAAGGCTTGGCGTAAATGCTCGGCACAAAATCCGCCAGTCTTTCATTGATCCAGGAAGCCCTTTCCAGAAGATAGCGTTTCAAATCAAACATCCGGCGCCGCCCGCCTTTCCGTAGTGGCGGCATCCTGCCGCTCCGCTTTCTTGCCGCAGACGCGGCATCTTATCCATCTTCCCTGCCGCCCGTCTTCGATTAACCGCCCGCCCCGTTAAACGGTCTCCGCCGCGCCGTCCCCCGACAGAATCCTCAGCTGATCCGAAGCCCGCTCCAATTGAGTCTCACAAGTCTTAACCAAGCCGACGCATTCCTCGAAGCAGGACAGCACCTGATTCAGCGTGAGCCCCCCCGCTTGCAGCCGGCCGATCAAATCCGCCAGTCTTTCCACGTTTTGCTCATAAGTCGTCTCCTGTTCCATCTGCGTCCTCCTTTGTCAAAATCAGGCAGTCAAGCTGCCCGCGCGCCAGCCTGACCTGGATCCGGCCGCCCTCCGAAACCTGCGCGGCGCGGGAAATAACCCGCCCTTCCGCGTCCATGCAAATGGAATAGCCCCTTTCCAGCGTGGACAGCGGACTCAGCGCCTGCAATTGGCCGCGTTTAACCGCCAAGTCATACCGGGCCCGCTCCAGGGCGTCTTCCGCGGCCTTATGCAAATCCGATTCCATATGCAGCAGATGATCCATCTTAGGTTCGATAAACTTCGTCACCGCGTCCGCCCAAACCAGGCTGTTTCTGTAATGGGAGAGCGTCTCTTCCGCATGTCTGAGCCAAAGGCCGGCCCCCTGGCGCAGCCGCTGTTTTTCCCGGTTCAGCTGAGCGCACAGCTCGTCCAGCGGCGGAACCGCCAGCTCGGCCGCCACCGAAGGCGTGGCGGCGCGCACATCCGCCGCCAGGTCGGCGACGGTCACATCCGTCTCATGCCCCACCGCCGAGATCACCGGCTTCGGGCAGCGAACGATGGCCTCCGCGACCCGCTCCGTATTGAAAGCCGTCAGATCCTGGGCGGATCCGCCGCCCCTGGCCAGAATCACCACATCCAGCTCCGGCCGGCCGCCCATGAAGGCCAGTCCCGCGGCCAAAGACGCGGGCGCCTGTTCCCCCTGCACCAACGCCGGATAAAGATAAACCGGCATACCCGGATACCGGCGCCAAACGACCTGACAGATATCCTCTATCACCGCCCCGGTACGGGATGAGACCACCCCCACCCCCCGGGGCAAAAACGGAAGTTTCTTTTTCCTGTGATGATCAAAATAACCCAAATCAGCCAGTTTCTGTTTGAGGGCTTCCAGAGCCAAATTCTCCGCCCCGACCCCCGCCGGCACAATATCATCCGCGTAAAACTGAACCTGCACCTCTTTGGCGTACAAGCTCACACGTCCGTGAAACAGACAGTCCATGCCGTTTTTGGGCGCAAACCTCAACGCCCCGGCCCTGCCCTTGAACATCACCGCGCGAATGGCGCATTGGGCGTCCTGAATCGAGAAATACAAATGCCCGGAGGTGTGCCGTTTGAAATTGGAAATCTCACCTCTAACCCACAGCTGCGACAAGACCGGCGTCCGCTCAAGCCCCTCCTGAATCAGAGCCGCCACCTGAGATACGGAATAAGCCTCAAATTCCGGCGTCATTTACAACCTCCGCTGCCTTTGTTTTAGCCTTGATCTGATCCAGAATCCCATTCACGAAGCGGAACGAATCCTCAGCCCCGTATATCTTGGCAATCTCGACGGCCTCATTGATCACAACGGCGAAAGGCGTCTCCCGCAAAAATAAAATTTCATACGCGGCAATCCGCAGTATGTTCCGGTCCACGACAGAAATCCGGCTGAAATCCCAATCCAGGACACAGCCGGCGATCGCTTGATCCAGCGCGTCCCGGCAGTCCAAAACGCCCCGCACAATTTTATCCCCGAAATCATCCGGTTTCGAGATATTAAATTCTTTTTCATCCGTCCAATAAGGAATCCGTTCCAAAGGATCCAGCCCGGACAAATCCCAGGCGTACAACACCTTCAGAGCCGTCTCCCTGGACGCGCGCCTGGTCAATGAATCGCTCCCTCCCGCAGCCGTCAGAGAAATAAACTATTATTAATATACCGTATAAATATGCGTTTTTCAAGAAGTAAATTTATTCGTCCCGCTTCTGCGAGAACGATATCCCCTGCACATGAATGTTGACCGCCGCCACGCTCAATCCCGTCATCGCCTGAACATCCCGTTTGACCTGGAACTGTATTTTGGTAGCAATCTCCGGAATCCGGTACCCGAACTCAACGATCAAAAAAATATCGATGGACGCCTCGTTCATGGCCGCCTCACGCTCAACAATGTCCACTTTTATGCCCCGGCTGGGATTCTTCCGCCCCACCAGCTCCGTAAACCCCTCCACAAAGCCGCCGGACAGCATCACCACCCCTTCCACAGACAGCGCCGCCGACTTGGCGATCACCGCCACCACATCGTCAGAGATCTTGATCTTGCCAATTTCTTCCGTTTCCGCCATTGTAATCCCCCTTCCCGATACCGCGTCCCGTTTTCTTTAAGCATACCCTTTTTTCGCTTCATAATCAACCTTTATGTGTCATCCTTCCTGTGTTATAATGAAGCCATGAACCAAGACTACCGAATAAACATGTGTGGGATCCGCAAGAGCTTTGGCAGCGCCACGGTCTTGCTCCATGTGGATTTTTCCGTAAAACCGGGTGAGATACACACCCTGTTTGGCGCGGACGGCGCCGGAAAATCCACGCTGATTTACATGCTTGCCGGTCTCTGCGCCCCGGACGGCGGCGAGATAACATTCGACGGGCAAAACGTAAGCCTGGCAAGTCCCGCCGTCAGCGCTCAGAACGGGATTTCGGCGCTATGCCGCGAATCCGGCCTTGTGCCGAACCTCACAGTGGCGGATAACATCTTCTTGGGGGTATCCCGCGGCTTTTCCGGATGGGGCGGCGCGAAACGCGAAGCGGCGCGGCTTCTGGATGAGGCGGACGCGGGCTTTATCCGGTCGGACGCCCCCGCGAACAGCCTCGACGCGGCCGCCACGCAGATCGTGGAGATATGCAGGGCGATGGCCCGGAACTCCCGGACGCTGCTCCTGGACGACCCGGCCGCCGGGATAAGCGCGAGAGAGGCGGAGCGCCTGTTCAGGCTGCTCAAAAAGCTGAAGGGACGGGGCATGTCGGTCGTATACGCCTCCAGCCGCATTGAGGACGCTCTCGCAGTCTCCGACAGGATCACGGCGCTCAAAGGCGGCCTGTCCATGAGCGCCGTCGGCGCGTCTTCCCCCGAGGCGCGGATGCTCGCCGGCATGGCGGGAGACGCCGTAAAGGCTCTTTATCCCGCGCGCTCCCCTCACGCGGGCGCGCCCGTTATAAAGGCGGAACACTTACGCGCGGGCGGCGCCGCAGGCGATATCTCCTTCGAGGCGCGCGAAGGCGAGATCCTCGGCCTGACAGGCCTCGCGGGCGACGGACGCTCCGAGGTACTGGACGCCCTCATGGGCGCCGCGCCCATGGACGGCGGAACCGTGAGCATAGCCGGCAGAGAAGCGGCGGCAGCCTTGCCCGGCGGCCTTGCCAACTTCGGCGCCGCCTGCCTTTCCGAGGAATACAGGCGGCGCGGCGCAGGCGGAAAAGCCGGCCTCAGCCTCAAAAAAACGCTCATAGAGACACTGTCCGCCATGGGCGGCGAGTTTACATCCATCGCAAAGCGCCAAGCCAACATCATCGGCCAAGTGCCTCCCAGAGGACGCGGCGCGGAAGCCGCGCCGCGCGGCGACAGACAAAAAGCGGCCCTCGCGGCCCTGAACGCAGGCGGCGCGAAGGCCGTCATACTCGATGAGCCGGCGCGCGGCCTGAACGCGGACACGAAAACAGAGATATACGAGACAATAAACGCCATGGCGGAAAGCGGCCGCGCAGTCATACTGTCCTCGTCCGACACCGACGAGATCGCAGGCATGTGCGACCGGGCAATCATCGTCAGAAACGGCGCGAACGCAGGCGAGCTGAACAAAAACGAACTGACCCGGGCAAAGATACTGGAATACGCCACAGGCGCGTGACGCATCCGTAGGGGACACGTTTCCGAGCGGCCCCCGGACGGCGGAATGCCGTCCGAAACCGTGTGTGTCCCATCCGGAGGGGACGGCGTCCTCGACGTCCCGCGCTTCCCATTTGGCGTCCCCGACGTCCCGTGATCCCCATCCGTAGGGGCGGCATCCTGCCGCCCGCCCCTGACGTCCCGTTCCCGTTCCCTTCAATACAAATCGCAGTTTAGGTATTGCGTGAATATTGCGCGCATGTTATAATTTTTAAGGAACAGTCTGCAAATAACTTGACAGGCCCAAAATCGAATGATGTGGAGGTGTATATGGCCGAATACGAGTACGCGGTCGAGATGAGCGGCATATACAAGAGCTTTGAAGGCGTCCACGCCCTCGAAGATGTCAGTCTGGCAGTGAGGCCCGGCGAGATACACGCGCTCATGGGCGAGAACGGCGCGGGGAAATCAACGCTGATCAAGGTGCTTTCCGGCGCGCATCAGGCCGACGCCGGCACAGTGCGAATCAAAGGCGTTCAAACCGAGATCCGCAGCACGAGAGACGCGAATGAAAAAGGGATCGCCGTCATCTATCAAGAATTCGCGCTCATGCCCCATATGTCGGTCGCGGAGAACATCTTCGTCGACGAGCTGAACGGGAAATATCACCGCTGGGTCGATTGGAAGGCGCTCAACGAACGCGCGAAAGACGCGCTCGAAGCCATTCAGTTCGGCGATATCGATCCGCGCGCCGCGGTCAAGGATCTTTCGGTCGCTTATCAGCAAGTCGTGGAAATCTGTAAGGCGCTGACGCGAAAATCCGATATACTCGTGCTTGACGAGCCGACGGCCGTACTCACCAACCGCGAAGTCGACAAATTGTTCGAGCTGATCGGCGCGCTCAAATCCCAGGGCGCCGCGATCATCTACATTTCCCACCGCCTCGAAGAGATTTTTCGGATCTCAGACCGCATCACGGTATTCAAAGACGGGAAATACGTCGATACCGTACATACAAAGGACGTCAACGACAAACAGCTCGTCAACATGATGATAGGACGCGACCTGGCATCCTTCTTCCCGGCGCGCGACGAACGGCAAAAAATCGGCGGCGTCGTGCTGAAAGTAGAGCGCGTCAAGGCTGGAAAAGCAGTCCGGGATGTTTCCTTCGAGCTTCACGAAGGCGAAGTCCTCGGACTGTCGGGTCTCGTCGGCGCCGGACGAACGGAAACCGTCCGCGCGATCCTCGGCATCGACGCTCTTGAGGAAGGAAAGGTCTGGCTCAACGGCAGCGAAGTGCGTCTCAAATCCGCGAAAGACGCCTTTGACAAAGGCATCGGATTCCTGCCTGAAGACCGGAAAAATCAGGGCGTCCTGCTTCGAATGCAGATTAAATACAACATTACCTTTTCCTGCATATCTAAATTCACCACATTCGCGAGCTGGCTCCTGAAAAAAGCGGAAACCGCTTTTGCGTTGGAAATGCGGGAAAAAGTCGGAATCAAAACGGGCAACATCCGGAATCTGGTGAGCAGCCTGTCGGGCGGCAACCAGCAGAAAGTGGCGATCGCGCGTATTTTGGCTTCGGACAGCAAAGTGCTCATCTTAGACGAGCCGACGCGCGGCGTCGATGTCGGGGCAAAGATGGAAATCTTTAAACTGATCAACGAACTCATATACCAAAATTACGCGGTGCTTTTAATTTCATCCGAAATGGTCGAGATCATCGGCATGTGCGACCATGCCGTCGTGTTCCGGGAAGGCCGGTCGGTGGGAAAGATCCGGAAAGAGGATTTATCCGAGGAATTGCTGATTCATTACGCAATGGGCATAGGAGAGGAATAAGGAGAAGATGGCGAGGCAAACAAACGGCGCGGAGCCGCCGAAAAACGAAAGCCGTCCGGGAGAAGGGAACGGCGTGGTCAAGATACTGTTCAAGTACAACGCGGTGCTTTTGCTGGTCATTATGTTCATCGTGGCCTGCACCCTGTCGGAGCATTTTTTATCCTCAGGGAATCTTGTGAACATCCTGCGGCAGCAATCGACGTATATGCTGGTTGCGCTCGGTATGCTGACGGTCATGCTGACAGGCGGCATCGATCTGTCGGTCAGTTCGGTCGTGGCCGTGGCTTCGATCATGGTTCCTTACTGTCTGAAAATCTGGGGATTGCAAAACGAGCCCTGGGGGCTTATGGTCAGCATCATCATCGCGGTCGCGATGGGGTTTCTCTTCGGCGCGATGAACGGGTTCCTGATCGCCAGGCTCAATATGCCGGCTTTCATCGTGACACTGGCGATGATGTACGCCGCTAAGGGCGTAGCGTATATCATCACAGACGCGAATACGATTTTGCTTGACTCGAACATACCGGCCGTCCAGGTGTTCATCGGTTTTTCGACTGGAAGAATCGGCGGAATCCCATATGAAGTGATTCTCATGATCATCCTTGTGGTGGTGTTCTTCTTCCTGATGCATTACACCGGTTTCGGACGGCTGATCACCGCGACCGGCAGCAACGAGCAGGCAGTGCAGCTCGCGGGCATCAATTCGCGCAAATACAAGTTTTGGGCTTATACGATCAGCGGGACCCTCTGCGGGGTCGCCGGCCTGATCATCGCTTCGCGCAGCGGCAGCGCCACAGCGCTCACGACACAGACGAATTTCGATATGACGACCATCGCGGCGGTCGTCATCGGAGGCGCGAGCCTGAAAGGGGGCGAGGGCAGCGTACATATGACCGTCGTCGGCGTATTTGTGCTGGCCGTTATCGGAAACATCATGAATCTGACCCAGCTCGGCGTTTACCCGCAGCTGGTGGTGAAAGCAGTCATCATCGTTATGGCGGTGCTTCTGAAAAGCGTCAGCTCGAAGGCGTCGGATTAAAGAACCCGCCGGATATTTGCGCCAAACTGCGAATCGCAAGTTATATATACATGTTTAGGTACATGTTTATATATACATAGGAGAAAAGGGTAAGACGAAGGAAGAAAGAGGAGGAAGAAACATGAAGAAGAGAATTGTATTAATGATGGCGGTTATGATGGCCGCGGCCCTGGCGTTCGCCGCGTGTACCGCCACGCCCGACAGCGGCGGAGGCGCGGATAATACCGGCGCCGCCGCCAGTACGACCGCGCCGGCGGTATCCGGCAGCGAGCCTGAACCCGAGCTGTCCTCTTACGATCAGCTCATGGCGCTGCTCGAGAACCCGGAAAGCGCCCTGGCGCTGTCAGGCGTGCAGCCCAAATCATACGAAGGCCGCGGGAACGTCTTCAAAGCCCTCGACAACATCACCCCGAAGGCAGTCGGCGACATCAAGATCGGCTGGGCGGCGGCTTCCCTGGGCAGTGAATTCTTTGAAGGACTTCGCGATTCGGCGCAAGGCGAAGCGCAGAAACTCGGGTTTCAGCCGATCGACTTGCAGTCGGCGGACTTCAACCTGCAGACGCAGCAGCAGCAGGTGGACACCTATATCACGAATCAGATCGACGCGCTCATCCTGAACGCGGTGGATCTCCACTCATCCACACAAATGATCAAGGCAGTCAACGACGCCGGCATCCCGGTGCTTGTCACAGGTCCGACGGCCGCAAAGCCCGAGTATCAGATGATCACAGCGATCATCTCCGGCTCCAACGAATCCGGCTTCCAGGTCGGCCAATACTGCGCCGAGCAGCTTTACAAGCCGGGCGAAGCGCTGCGCGTCGGCATGATCATCTCGAAGCTCGAAGACGCCGACAGCAACAGCCGTCCCTGCGGCTGGATCGCGGGCTATCTCTTCAAGTCCGCCGAGATCAACGGCCAGCCCTATGATTCCAAGTACGACGCCATCCTTGAAGCCTATGGCATCTGGATGGATTATAAAGCCAGACGCAGTTACGACCTGAGCGACAAGGGCCTGAACCTGACCCAGCTCGGCGTCGGCGAAGGCACATCCGCGGATAACGGCCGTACAGCGGTGCAGGACATCATCGTAGCGGATCCCGGCATGCAGCTCCTCGTTTCCGAAATGGACTCCATGGCGGTGGGCGCGATTCCGGAATTGAAGACACAGGGCAAAACCCCCGGCCAGGACATCAAAGTGGTGACATGCGCGGACGCCACAACGACGGCGCTTGACATGATCCGCAGCGGCGAGCTCATGGCGACGGCGACCAATATCCCGTTCATGGCGGCCACATCCATGGTAGACATCATCTACGATTTGTTTGTCGGCGGCCGCGACGGCGCTCCGGACGGCGCGAAGACACCGGCGGAAGCCGCGGTTTACTACAACAACCTCCCCGCCACATCCTTCACGCCGACCATAGCGATCACCGCGGAAAACGTCGATACCTACTATCCGACCAACGAACCGGCGCCCTTCGACACATTTGCCAAATACGATCCGTACACGCCGCTCTCCATTGACGAGTACAACGAACTGCACAAGAACGACTGACACCAGAAAAGCCCAGCGAAATAACCGACGGTCAAAGCGTCTGCTTTAAGCAGGCGCTTTTTTCTTTACCCCATCAACCTGTATGTGCTATAATAGAGAAATGAAAAAGGAGGTAACTGTATGACCAAAAAGAAATCCAGGGTGGTCAAGCAGATTGTCAAACTGATTTTCATTCTGATTCTGTTCGCGTGTTTTGTCGGCGCCGGCGCGGCGGGCGGCTATGTGCTCAGCTGCGTCTGGTCTCTTCCCGCATATAACCTGGACTCCCTGACCGGAGATATGACCACCGTCATTTACGACAGTCAGGAACAACAGGTAGGCGTCTTCAAAGCCGAGCAGAACCGGCTGCCTCTGGAGCCCAACGAGATACCCACCGTCGTCAAGCAAGCCTTCATCGCCATTGAGGATCAGCGTTTCGAATCCCATATAGGCGTCGACCCCATCCGCCTTGTAGGCGCCATCATCATCAATATCAGAGACGGATTCGGCGCCCAGGGCGCCAGCACCATCACCCAGCAGCTGGCGCGCACCGCCGTCCTGCACAGCCAGGAGGTCACCCTGAAGCGCAAGATCCAGGAAGCCTATATCGCGATCCAGCTGGAGAAGAAATACCATAAATCTCAAATTTTGGCTTATTTCCTCAACTCTATTTACTACGGCGAGGGCTGCTACAGCCTTCAAACCGCCGCGGACACCTACTTCGGCAAGAAAGCGAAAGACCTGACCCTCCCCGAAGCGGCCATGCTGGCGGCGGTCATCAACGGGCCGTCCCTTTACTCCCCCTATACCAAGCCCGAAAACGCCAAAGGCAGACAAGCCCTGGTGCTGGACGAAATGGTGAGCATGGGCTATATCACCCGTTCCCAGGCCGAGGAAGCCAAGAACACCCCCCTGGAGCTGAAAGAGAGGAATACAAGCGGATCCTCCGGCGGCGCCAATTACCAATACCAGTCCTATATGGACTACGTCCTGGAGGAAGCCTCCTCCATTCTGGAACTGTCCGGCTCCGACATCCGCTCCCTGTACACCGGCGGCTACCAGATCTATACGGCGCTGGACTCAAAGACCCAGGCCCTGGCGGAGGAACTGTACTCAGACGAGGCCAATTTCCCCAAGCCCAGAACCAGCGACGACAAGATCATCCAATCCGCCGCCATCATCATCAATCAGCTGAACGGCGAGATACAGACCATCATCGGCGGGCGCGACATCCAGGGCGAACGGCAGTTTAACCGGGCCATCGACGCCCTGCGCCAGCCGGGGTCCTCCTTCAAACCCATCGTGGTCTACGGGCCGGCCCTGGAGATGGGCTACGGCCCGGGCTCCGTCTTCGACGATTTCCCCGACGGATTCACCACCACCGATCATAAATTCATCAACGTCACCCCCGTCTACCGGGGCCTGGTCACACTGAGAACCGCCGTCCGGGAGTCCATCAACACCGTGGCGGTGAAGGTTCTGGAGCAAATCGGGATCCCGAACGGGGTACAGTTCGCCAAGAATCTGGGCATTACCTCACTGGTGGAAAGCGGCTCGAAAATCGACATAGTCCCCTCCCTGGCCCTGGGCGGCATCACCAAAGGGGTCTCGCCCGTTCAAATGGCGGCGGCATACGGCTCCTTCGGCAACCAGGGCATCTATAACAAGCCCCACGTCATCCGGCGGATCCTGGATTACAGCGGCAACATCATTTATGAGGGCAACCCGGAGAAACGCATGGTCATGACCCCCCAGACCGCTTATCTCATGACGGACATGCTTATGACCGCCGTGGAGTCAGGGACAGGCACCCGCGCCAGGCTCACCGGCCGTGAGACCGCCGGCAAGACCGGAACCACATCGGAGAATGTGGACGCCTGGTTCGTAGGGTTCACCGCCAATCTCACAGCCGCGGTATGGATGGGCTACGACATGGAGGACAACATGGGCAACGTCTACGGAGGCACCTATTGCGCCCCCCTGTGGAAAAAGCTCATGGACGCCGCCCATGAGGACATCCCCGCCGCGTCCTTCGTCCGCCCCGACGGGCTGGTGGACGTGGTCATAGACTCCAAATCCGGATTGCTCCCCTCGGAGCTCACCCCGGACGGTTACAAGGTCACGGAGAAATTCAACCGGTCCTTCGTGCCCGAGGAGATCTCCTCCGTTTGGGTTCAGGCGCCCGTATGCAGCGAAAGCGGCCAGCTGCTCACAGACAACTGTCCAAGTCCGGAGATCAAAACCTTCCTGCAGCGCGCCGTTCCGTGGGTCGGCGCCATCGCTCCGGATGATTCCGGCCTGGAAGTACCCACGGCTTATTGCGCCATCCACGGCGCCGGCGCCATCGGACTGGAACCGGGGGATCAGCCGCCTTTCGGCCCGGACGCTTCCGGCCAGTTCCGGCTGTTCGGCCGCCTCCAGGGAGACGCCGACCCCCCTGTGGCCGGGCTGACCTGGTATTTTTCCCAAGCCACCCGCGACACAACCTACCATATTTACCGCGCCGCCTCCTCAGACGCCGCCCCCGTCCGCCTGGCAGTGCTGGAATCCACCCAGGTCTCCTATGACGACAGCGCGATGGAAGACGGAACCGCTTATATCTATATTATTCAGGCCATCAACAAGACCTCCGGTGAAATGGAAGCCGTCTCCAATGAGATCAAAATCCAGACCCCCTCGAAGCTTCCGCCCATGGACATGCCCTACCTGAACGGGGTCATTATGTCCGGCCTCGACGGCAGCACCCCCTACGTCAACCTGAGCTGGACGGCGGCGAGCCCCGACCGGCCCATCATCTATTACGTCCACCGTTCCGGCCAGGCGGAGTTCATTCCGGACGAAAACAATAAAATCTCCGGCGAAGTGGTTGCTTCCTTGAGTTGGTCGGATTATACTGTTCAAAGAGATCAAATTTATTACTACCGGGTCACCGGCGTCGATGCCCAGACGGGGGAAGCCGTTCCTTTATCTACGCGCGTCCAGGTGAGCATCAACCCGTGATCAGAGCCAGAGCGCCTGTCAGCGCGTCCATCTCCGCGTCCGTCCCGACGGTGATCCGCAGATAATTTTCAATCCGGGGCGCCTTCCAATAGCGTACCAAGACGCCCCGCTCCCTCAGCAAGTCCGCCAGCCGCTCCCCGGGAATCCGCTCATGCCCCGCGAAGACGAAATTGGCGGCGGAGACCGGGCAGTGGAAGCCCAGCGCCGCCAGCTCCGGAATGATCCTTTCCCGGGTGGCCACCACCCGGCGGATCATGGCCCGGCAATAATCCTCGTCCTCGATGGAGGCGACGGCGGCCAACTGAGCCAGCCGGTCCAGCGGATAGGAGTTAAAGGAGTTTTTGATCCGGTTCAGCGCCTGGATCATCTCCCCGGAACCCAGAGCGTACCCCACCCTCAATCCGGCCAGAGCGTGAGATTTGGAAAAGGTTTTGACCACCAGCAAATGGGGGAACCGCTCAAGCAAACCGACGGCGCTCTCACCGCCAAACTCCGCGTAGGCTTCATCCACGATGACCGCCCCGGCGTTATGCCGGCATATGGACGCCACCGTCTCCAAATCCGCGGCAATCCCGGTCGGCGCGTTGGGATTCGGGAAGATCACGCCTCCCGGGCTGTCATAGAAGCCCTCCGCGGCCAGGGTAAAGTCGCCGCGCAAGGGAACCCGCGCCGCCCGCATCCGGAACAAATCCGCGTACACCGGATAGAAGCTGTAAGTAATATCCGGGAACCGGAATTCCCGGTCCGGGTCGAAGAAGGCCAGAAAGGCCAAAGCCAAAAGCTCGTCGGACCCATTGCTCACAAAAATCCTCTCGGGATCCACCCCGTGGCGGCGGGCAAGCGCCTGCCGCAAATCCCGGGATTCCGGATCCGGGTACAGACGGAGCGATTCATAAGGATAATTCTGAAGCGCCCGCCTTACGCCGGGTGAAGGCGGATAGGGATTCTCATTGGTATTCAGCTTGATCAGACGTTCCGTTCGGGGCTGCTCCCCCGGAACATACGGCTTTATAGCCCGCGCCAGGCGGCTTATATATTGACTCATATCCATTCCCCTTTCTCTCCCTATTATAACGCGAGGTGATTCCTATGTCCAAGATCCCTTTGATTCTCATCTGCGACGACCAGCCCATCATTCACGAAACCCTCGGCGTCTACCTGAAATCCGAAGGGTATGCGTACACCTCCGCTTTTGACGGAGAGGAAGCCCTGAAAAAAGCCAATTCCGACTATCCCGACCTCATCGTCCTGGATCTGATGATGCCCAAGATGTCCGGCGTCGATGTTTGCCTTGAGATTCGCAAAACCAGCGCGGTGCCCATCATCATGCTCACCGCCAAAACAGAGGAAATCGACCGGGTGCTGGGCCTGGAGATCGGCGCCGACGACTACATCGTCAAGCCCTTCAGCCCCAGAGAGGTGGTGGCCCGCATCAAAGCGGTGCTGCGCCGCAGCGGCGACCAGAAGGAAAGCCCCACCGCGACCCCCATCCTCCGGTTTGACGACCTGGAAATCAATCTAAACAATTATGAAGTCCGGATCGAAGGCGCCTCCGTTCAATTCACGCCCAAAGAGGTTGAGATACTGTACCTCCTCGCCTCCCACCCCGGCCAGGTCTACGACCGGGAACAGATCCTCTCCCAGGTCTGGGGCTACGACTATTTCGGAGACACCCGGGTGGTGGACACCCAGATCAAGCGCATCCGGCAGAAACTGCCCCCGGAAGGCTACCCCTGGAGCATCCGGACCATCTACGGAGTCGGCTACAAATTCGAGGTGTCGCCATGATCAAAAGCGTCATCGTGCGGCGCATCATGATTTTGCTCGCCATCAGCCTGATGCTCTCGGCGACCTTAAGCGCCGTCATATATTTCTACACCACCCGCTCCTATTTTACCAAAATCAAAGCGGCGGAACTGATCCCCAGAGCCGAAACCATCGCGGATATGGTGGAGCAATACCAGCGGGGCTACCTGCCGGAAGTGGCGCTGGCGCGGCTTCTCAGCTCGGACAGCACCCTGTGGGACGCGCAGCTGTATATCTTCGACACCCAGGGGAGTCTGTTCATCTCCCAGCGCTCCACCTCCGAGAATGCCCTGAGCGCCAATCTTGAACCCGGCGAAAGCGTCAGCAATGTCGTCCAGAACCTCCGGCCCCTGGCGCTGGAGATCCTGAAGGGCCGGCAGATCTCCACCAACGTCGCCCTCAGCGGGAACCAGGTCGATTCGCTGGTGGTAGGCGTTCCCATCGGCAAGAACCCCCTCATTCACGGGGCGGTCGTCTTAAGCAAGCCGCTGCCCGAGCTCTACGCCGCTTTTCAGAGCATGAACACCACATTGACCACCAGCGTTTTTTTCGCCTTCGCCCTGGTGCTGATCTCATCCGTGGTGGTGTCCCACCAAATCATCCGGCCCCTCAACCGGGTGCGGAACGCGGCCATGGCCATCGCGGACGGACAGTTCCACATCCGCGCCGATGAGAAGCAGAAAGGAGAGATCGGCGAACTGGCCTTCTCTCTCAATCATCTGTCCTCACGGCTGTCCAGAACCATCGCGGATCTGGAACTGGAGCGGGGCCGCCTTCTGGAGATCCTGGACGGCCTGTCCGAAGGCATCGTCGCCCTGGACGCCGCCGGAACCATCACCCACATCAATCCCAAACTCCTGAAACTGTTCAACCACAAGGAAGCCCCCCCCGGCGCCGATCCCCTTTCGCTGATTCCCGATCAGGATCTCTGGAACCGGTTCATCACCGCCATGAAACAAAAAACCACCGTCAGCTTCACCATGACCGTCCGCAGCGCCATTCTGGGCGTCACCCTCACACCCTTGAAGAACGACGACCACCAAATCGTAGGCGCGGTGGGACTTTTCAGAGACATCACCGAATCGGAGCGCCTGGAGCAAACCCGCCGGGACTACGTAGCCAACGTATCCCACGAACTCCGGACGCCCATCGCCTCCCTGCGGAGCCTGGCAGAGGCTTTAAAAGACGACTTGATCCATTCCGACAAAGACAAACAACGGTATTACGGATACATCCTGCGGGAATCCATGAGGCTGAGCCAGCTCATCGACGACCTGCTGGAACTCTCCCGGCTGCAGTCCGGCGCCGTCGCCCTGAAGCCCCAGAGCGTGGATCTGAAAGCGCTGCTCCCGGCCATTTGCGAGCCGTACCGCATCACTACAGACGAAATCGGCATTCAATTTGAGCTGCCGGACAATCTGGAACACTGCCCGGACATATTCGGCAATCCGGACAGAATCGAACAAGTGCTGCACATCCTGCTGGACAACGCCATCAAGTTTACCTCGGAAGACGGACTCGTTTCCCTGAAAGTCGCCTGGGATCAAAACAAAGTCTACCTCTCCGTGCGTGATACCGGCCAGGGCATTTCCGAACAGGACCTGCCCTACGTGTTCGAACGCTTCTACAAAGCAGACAAAGCCCATTCAGGCATGGGCACCGGCCTCGGCCTGTCCATCGCCCGGGAGATCCTGAGCCTGATGGACGAACGCATCTGGGCGGAAAGCCGGCTCCATGAAGGCTCCTGCTTCACCTTCACCCTCAGCGCGAACCACCCCCAAGACCTGGGGCAAAACAACGCCCTGCGCTGGCCCCATGAAGCCCCCGAAGCCGCCGCCATTTAATTATGAACCGTCATTCTATCCCCGTCATTCCGGGCCTGTCCCGGAATCTATCCCTTATACCAACCGTCATTCATCAGTTCACATCACTACCCCACGCCCGTAGGGGCGGCATCCTGCCGCCCGGACAACCATTTAATACCCAATTCCCCGTCATTCCGGGCCTGTCCCGGAATCCATCCCTTATATATGGAGGTCATCAACATGAACACAGCAGGAGAACTCTATCAACAACTCATGCAAGCCATCAAAGACGGGAACCAGGCCGCCGTAATATCCACATACAACGAATCCGGCATCCAAAAGATTTTGGTCAGCTCCGACAGCGGCCAATGGGCCGCCTACGCCGCCGGGACAGACGCCCTCAACAGTCCCATAGAAATCCATGTGGAAAAAGACAAAACCTTGCTGATCGAACGCTATGCCTCCAAATCCCGGCTGATCATTTTTGGCGGCGGACACATCGCCCTGCCCCTGACCGTATTCGGCAGCGCCCTGGGCTTCTTCGTAACCGTTTTTGACGACCGGCCCGGCTTCGCCAACGCACAGCGCTTCCCCAGCGCCCAGGAAGTCGTCTGCGATCAATTCGAGAAAGCGACAGAACTTCTGCGAATCCGCCCCAGCGATTACACAGTCATCGTCACCAGAGGCCACAGACACGACCAACTCTGCCTGAGAAGCATCCTGAAAGACGAACCGCCCTTCTATATCGGAATGATCGGTTCCAAACGCAGAGTCGCCATCGTCCGGAGCCAGCTCCTCGAAGAAGGCTTCCCCAAAGAGCGCCTGGATCAAATCCACGCCCCCGTCGGACTGAACATCGGCGCCGTCACCCCGGAAGAAATCGCCATATCCATTCTGGCCGAAATCATCCGGTGCAAACGCCTCCGCTCCTCAGATTCCCCGGACGGAAACAGCCAGACCGTCCTTTCCCCCGACATGGAAGCCGTCGAATGGCTCGCCAAGAACGGGAATCAGGACGCCGCCATGGTCACCGTCGTCTCCACAGACGGCTCCACCCCCAGAGAAGCCGGCGCCAAGATGCTGGTGCTTCCCTGGGGAGAAATCATAGGCAGCATCGGCGGCGGCTGCGCCGAATCCGACGTCATCGGAGACGCCCGGGACATCATCAAATCCGGAGGCTACCGCCTGAAACACGTAGACATGGCCGACACCGCCGAAGATGACGGCATGGTCTGCGGCGGCGTCATGGAAGTGCTGATCGAAAGCGTCCGAAGCAAAAGCGCCCAAGCGTAATTTGTAGGGGCGGCATCCTGCCGCCCGTCTCCGTCCGAAAACGCACCCATCTTTTCCTATTCCCCTCCAGGTTGGGACACGGGCTCAACCGGCGCGTCTGGTGCCGCGCTTTCACCACGTGCCCGCCCCATCTCACCCTCCCTCTCTCGCCCACCGGGCGCGGTCGGTTCGATGCCTTGGAGGGGTGGCAGCCGCAGTGCCGTAGGGGCGGCATCCTGCCGCCCGTCTCCGCCCATCGTCATTCCGGCGCCCCATCCTGTCATTCCGGGTTAGGACACGGGCTCAATCTGCGCGTCTTGCGACGCTTGATTTCACCACGTGCCTGCCCAGTCTCACACTCCGGGTTGGGACACGGGCTCAGCCGGCGCGACTAAAGCCGCTTGGCTTCACCACGTGCCCGCCCCATCTCACCCT
>JAISDM010000276.1 GCA_031264885.1 Peptococcaceae bacterium
TTTCGGAACGGGGAAGATAGGTTCAATTTACGAGGAGCTTGGATTATGAATAAGGAACCGGAAAAAAACCAGCCTGACCGCTCGAATTTGCCTAAGCCTGATAAAATCGCCGCGAAGAATAACCGGGAAGCTTTTCGCAAAATCGCGGTGGAGGATGAAAAGATCATATCCGTTATTCGCGCGTTGATCCGTCAGGATGAGAAAGAGAATCCTTTGCATTGAAAAAAATACCGGACAAGAGCTCGTATCCTCCCAGCAGACAGAGGAAAGCCCCGAAGATGCCCTGAAGCCAGGGCAATGGCAGCCATCCGGCGCCAAGCGCGCCCAGGACGGCGCCTGCGACAGCCCAGGGAAGCAGTTTGGGCAGGAATGAAAGCTCAATCTGTTTCTGCCTGAAATGGGCGATGATCGCCGCAAAGGCCACCGGCAGGAAGGAAGCGAGGCAGACGCCCTGGGCCGTGGTTTGATTCGCCTGTCCGGCCGCCAGCAGCACGGGAACCAGCAGACTGCCGCCTCCTACGCCCATGCCGCTCAGGATTCCCGCTAAAAACCCGGCGGCATAAAGAAGCATGTCCAAAGCATTTTTCCTCCCGAGATCAGCATGAAACAGCCCAGCGCGGCCCGAAGCCATCCGGTGGGGACCTTTGGCAGAATCAGGGCGCCTGTGACGCCGCCCAGTATGCCTGACAGAGTGATTTTGAGAATCAAAGGCCAGTCCATGAACCCGTTCTTCGCGTAAATGAACGCGCTGATCACCGCGGTGGGCAAAATAACGCATAAGGTTGTGGCGTGGGCTTTGTGTTGTTCCAAATGGCGGCAGGAGGCCAGAACCGGCACAAGCAGAGTGCCGCCCCCGGAGCCGAGAAGTCCGTTGGCCAGACCCGCGGCGAAACCTGTCAGACCGAGGAACAGCGCCGAGCTTGTCCAATGCGATTTCATTCTATCCATAACCCATAGCTTATCCCGTTAAGACATAAATTATCCATCCCGTGGGGGCAAATCCGAGAACAAGGCCGAAAAAGCCCCAGATCCGGCTGATTCGAAAGGCCTGGGGGATTAATTCCTCCAGCGACAGATAGGTCATGGCGCCGGCCGCCAAAGACAGCAAGACAGACATGGCCGCTTCCCCGATTTGGCTCAGGCTTAATCCGAAAGCGGCGCCCAGCGGGGTGAAGAGACTGATCCACAGACAATACAGCAGGATTTGAGAACGTTTTTTGCCGCCCATCAGAAGCGGCGCCGCGGTGGCGACGCCTTCCGGGATATTGTGCAGGCCGATGGCCAGAGCCGTGACCAGCCCCAGGGAAGCCTGCGAGGACCAGCCGGCCGCGATGGATATGCCTTCGGGCAAATCGTGAAGGGCGATGCCGATGGCGATCAGACGGCCCATCTTCAGATAATGGGAGGGATGATCCGGTTCATTCCGGGTTTCTTCGGAAGGGGGCCGGCCGGCGATCCGGCCGGCAAGCCGCATGAGAACGATGCCTCCGGCAAATCCGGCGGCTATGTACAGCACGCTGCCGCAGGCGTAAGCGAAGGGCAGCAGGTCGAACAGGGTGACGGCGGCCATGACCCCTCCCGCGAACCCCAGCATCACAGACAGCGGGATCGGTTCCGGTTTGCCGAAGAAGCAAATCAGCGCCGCTCCCAGGACGGTGGCCAGTCCGGCCAAAGCGCTTTCCAGGATTACGGTCACAGGCATGAGGTGTTCCTTTCGTTATTCGTCATGATTCATATATTATGAAAGCAAGGAGGTCATTATGTATAAGGATAAAGAAGAGTTTAAAAAGACGTTTATAGGGCGATGTGAGATGCTGTACGGACAGAGATTGGAAGAACTCAGCAATGTTGAAAGATACAAAGCCCTGGCAAGCATGGTTAAAGGTGAGATGAGCAAGCAGTCCATCGCCACCAACGACACGTACCAGAATTTAAAAAGCAAGCAGATTTATTATTTCTCTATGGAGTTTCTCCCGGGCCGGATGCTGGAAAGCAACTTGGTTTATCTGGGCATGCGGGACATGGCTGAGAAAGCCCTGCTGGAGCTGGGCATCGATTTGAAAGATTTGATTGAGGAAGAACCGGATCCCGGGCTTGGGAACGGCGGATTGGGAAGGCTGGCGTCCTGTTTCCTGGATTCCATGGCTTCGCTGAATCTGCCCGGGCACGGCTGCGGCTTGCGGTACCGTTACGGATTGTTCGAACAAAAAATCATTCACGGGAATCAAATGGAATACCCGGACGACTGGCTCAGAAACGGTTTCGACTGGGAGTTCCGGAAGCTGGATAAAGCGGTGGAAGTCCGGTTTGGCGGCAATGTCACGCTGGAAGAGATGCCGAGCGGAGACATTCAGATTGAGCATAAGGATTATCAGCGGGTTTTGGCGGTGCCTTACGACGTGCCCATGCCCGGCTATCAAACCGGGATGGTGAATACCATGCGGCTGTGGAGCGCGGAACCGATTCCAGGCGCCTTCGATTATCACCGGACCCTGGAGGACCGGCATGACGCCGAAAGCTTATGCCAGGTGCTCTATCCGGACGATACATACGTGGAAGGCAAACAGCTGCGCTTAAAGCAGCAATACTTCCTGGTATCCGCGGGACTTCAGAGCATCATTCGCCGGTACAAGAAGAAATATCAGACTTTTTCCCAGTTTTCCAACAACATTTGCCTGCATATCAACGATACCCATCCGGCGATGATCATTCCGGAACTCATGCGCATTCTGATGGACGACGAGGGCATGGGATGGGATCAGGCGTGGGAGATCACCAGCCAAAGCGTGAATTACACCAACCATACCATTTTGCCGGAGGCATTGGAGAAATGGCCTCTGGATATGTTTAAGCAAATATTGCCGCGGATCGCCATGATCATTGAGGAGATCAACCGGCGCTTTTGCCAGGAGGCTTATGAGAGGCTCAAGGATGAGGCGGCGGTACACCGGCTGGCGATCATCGCCGACCAGAACGTCTGGATGGCGAATCTGGCGGTGGTGGGCAGCGTGAAGGTGAACGGGGTGGCGAAGATCCACTCGAACATCCTGAAGCAGGAGGTCATGAAGGATTTCAACCACTACTTCCCGGATAAATTCGTGAACAAGACCAATGGGGTGACCCACAGGCGCTGGCTTATGATCTCGAATCCCAGACTGAGCAATCTGATCGTCAACACCATCGGCAGAAGGTGGATCCGGAATCCGGGCCAGCTGGATCAGCTGCTGTATTATGTGGACGACAAGGCGTTTCAGGATGAGATCGGCAAGATCAAACTGGAGAACAAAAAAGATCTGGCCATGCACATCCATAAATGGAACGATATCAAAGTGGATCCGGAATCTATTTTCGACGTTCAGATCAAGCGCATTCACGCTTACAAGCGCCAATTGCTCAACGTGTTTCATATTATGTACCTGTACAATCACCTGAAGGATAACCCCGGATTGGACATTACGCCGCGGACCTTTATTTTTGCCGGGAAGGCGGCGCCGGGGTATTATTTGGCAAAACGCATCATAAAATTGATCTATGCTTTGTCTCATGTGATCAACCGCGATAAATCCATTCAGGATAAACTGAAAGTGGTGTTCCTGGAGAACTACAACGTATCCATGGCGCAGAAGATCTTTCCGGGTTCCGACGTGAGCGAGCAGATTTCTACGGCCAGCAAGGAAGCCTCCGGCACAGGCTGTATGAAGTTTATGATGAACGGAGCGGTGACGATCGGCACATTGGACGGCGCCAACGTGGAGATCCGGGATTTGGTGGGCGAGGATAATTTCGTCTTGTTTGGTTTGACGGCGGAGGATGTTTTTGAGTTTTATAACAACGGCGGCTATAATTCCAGGTCGGTCTGCGCGGCGGATATGCGTTTGGTCCGGATCATGGAGCAGCTGACCAACGGGCATTTAAACGAGCCTCCGGAGGAATTTCTGGCCATTTACGAACATTTGATGCAGCATAACGACGAATTCTTTGTTCTGGAAGATTTCGCGGATTATGTGCTGGCGCAGGGGCAAATCGAGGAATGCTACAAAGATCAGGCCAAATGGCGCAAGATGTGCATTCATAACATCGCTCAGTCCGGCTATTTTTCCAGCGACCGGTCCATCCGGGAGTATGCTTCCGAGATCTGGAAAGTCCGTCCCATCAAGATCGCGAAAGAGGTTTAACCGATTCACTTTGATGGACAGGGGGAAGGTCTATGTATACCCAAGAATGTGTCGCCATGCTGCTGGCGGGCGGGCAGGGAACCCGGCTGCAGATGCTGACCAAAAATGTGGCAAAACCGGCGGTTCCTTTCGGCGGAAAATACCGGATCGTGGATTTTACTCTGAGCAACTGCGTCAATTCAGGGATGGACGCAATCGGGGTGCTGACCCAGTACAAGCCGCTGCTGCTCAACGCTTATATCGGCAAAGGCACGGCCTGGGATTTCGATCCCAAAAAAGGAGGCGTGGTGATTCTGCCTCCTTATACGAGCGAGAAGGGCGGTCAGTGGTACCAGGGCACGGCGGACGCGGTCTATCAAAATATCAATTTTGTGGAACAGTACAAGCCTCCTTACGTTCTGGTGGTCTCCGGGGATCATATCTATAAAATGGATTATTCCAAAATGTTGGAATATCACAAGCAAAAAAACGCCGACGTCACCATATCGGTGATTGAGGTGCCCTTCAGCGAGGCCCGCCGGTTTGGCATCATGAGCACGGACGCGGCCGACCGGATCGAGTCCTTTGAGGAGAAGCCGGCTGAGCCCAAGGGCAATCTGGCCTCTATGGGGGTGTACATTTTTAACTGGGACTATCTGAGAGATAACTTGAGGGAAGACGCGAAGGACTCCGACTCAGATCATGATTTCGGGAAAAACATCATCCCCGCGATGCTGAGGAAAGGCGCGAGTCTGTACGCGTACCGTTTCCGCGATTACTGGAAGGACGTAGGAACCGTGGAGAGCTATTGGAGCGCCAGCATGGACATACTCAAGGATGATCCGCCGCTGGATCTGTTCGACGCCGATTGGAAAATCCGCTCCATTAACCCCATGAAACCGCCGCATCATGTGGCGGCCGGCGGGAGTGTCAGGCAGGTGATGATCTCGGAAGGCTGCAATATTTACGGTCATGTCAGCAATTCCATTTTGTTCCCGGGGGTTCAGGTGGGCGAAGGCAGCGTGATTGAGAATTCCGTGATTATGATGGATGTGGTAGTTGAGGAGAACTGTGTCGTTCAAAGGGCCATCATCGGCGAAAAAACCGTCGTCGGGAGGGACAGTGTGATCGGAAGCAAGACCTCCGGCGGCGTCACGGCCATCGGAGATCAGCTGACCATTGCGGACGGCAGCCGGATCGGCGTGGAATCAAGGAAGAATTAGAGCGGGGAGGGATCGGATTGAAAGATGTGCTGGGCATCGTTCATCATTTGGATAATGAGCATGGATTGGCGGATATGACCAAACACAGAGGCGTGGCATCGATTCCCTTCGGAGGAAAGTATTGTTTGATTGATTTTGTTTTGTCGAATATGGTCAACGCGAATTTTAACAACGTGGGCGTTATGACCGCGTTCAACCTTCGCTCGCTTTTGGATCATTTGGGCATCGGGAAGCCGTGGGGTCTGGACCGGAAAGAAGACGGGCTTTTTATCTTGCCTTCCAGTCAAAACGACGAGGATAACTACAGGCGCGTGGATCTGGAGGATTTTTACGTCAACCTGGATTATCTGCACATCAGCAAACAGAAACATGTGCTGATCTCAGGCTCTAACTGCGTCGCCAATATCGATTATGAAAAGATGCAGCGTTACCACCAGAAAAAACAGGCGGACATTACCGTCTTGTGCAAAAAGGATTATGGGTTTCAGAGGGATCCCGACAGGGACATTGTGCTTGAGATGAACAGGGACGGGCGCGTGCTGTCCGCCCTGCCCGCGGGCGCCGGCAAGGAGGAGGACGCCGTGTCTCTGGACGGGTACTTAATGGAGAAACAGCTTTTATTTAAATTGCTGCGCATCAGCGCCGGCACGGGGAAGTTGGACCTGGTCACGGAGATATTGCCGGAATATATGAGTCAGCTGCGGATTTACGGCTATCATCACAGCGGGTACGCCGGCATGGTTCATTCGGTGAAGGATCTCTTTGACCGGCAGATGGATTTGCTGAAGCCGGAGGTGCGCCACGACCTGTTTGAGCATGAGGCCACGATTTACACCAATTTGAAGGACGGGCCGCCCACCCGGTATTATCATTCCGCCAAAGTGGTGAATTCCATGGTGGACAACGGCTGCCAGATTTATGGGCATGTGGAAAACAGCATTCTGTTTCAAGGGGTAGTCGTCGCGCCCGGCGCCGTGGTCAAGAACTGCGTCGTCACCCAGAACGGGAATATCCAGGAGGACGCGTCGCTGGAATATGTGATTATGGACAAATACGCGGCGGTAACCAAGGGCAGAACCGTCAGCGGCGTGTCGGACAGACCGCTGGTGGTCGGCAAATTTGAAGTGGTTGAATAAATATCAAAGGAAGTGAACGGATGTCTCGTATATTGCTGGTCGCGTCGGAAAGCGCTCCGTTTATTAAGACCGGAGGATTGGGCGAGGTCATCGGGAGCCTGCCCAAGGCGTTGAAAGCGCAAGGGGAGCAAGTCGCGGTGATGATTCCCGATTATATTCAAATCCCGGAGGAATACAGAGAAAAAATGACCCTGATTCAGGAGTTGGTGACGCCGTTGGGCTGGCGCCAGCAATACGTCGGGTTAAAAAAACTCGTACATGAGGGGATTACTTATTACTTTGTGGACAATGAGCAATATTTCAAGCGGGACTGGCTGTATGGGCAGTACGACGACGGCGAGCGATTCGTGTTCTTCTGCCGGGCCGCTTTGACCGCGCTGCCTTATTTGGACGAGTTCCCGGATGTCATTCATTGCCATGACTGGCAGACAGCCGTCATACCGCTTTTTCTCCAGTCGTTTTATCAGGATGTGGAAGGTTATCAGGACATAAAAACGGTGTTTACCATACACAATCTGAAATTCCAGGGGGTATTCCCCAGGGTCGTGGGCACGGATCTCATGAACTTGCCCGAGGACCGGCTGAACAACGAAGGGCTGGAGTTCTACGGCAAACTCAACTTTATGAAAGCGGGAATCGTTTACTGCGACGCCTTGACGACGGTGAGCCCCACCTACGCGGAGGAAATCAAGACGCCTTTCTATGGGGAAAATCTTCACGGTTTGATTCAAAAATATGAGGATAAGCTGTCCGGGATCCTCAATGGGATCGACCCGCCGGAGAAGCTTGTGAAGACCAAGGCGGAGTATCGGAATCAATTGCAGGAGCGGCTGGGGCTGCCATTCAATTCCAAATGCCCGATCATTTCTATGATAGGCCGGTTTACCGCTCAAAAAGGCATGGACCTGATCATGCGCGTCATCGATGAGATTCTGCTTCTGGACGTGCAGATGGTCATGCTGGGCGGGGGCGAGGCGATGTATGAGTGGATGCTGAGAGAGGTCCTGTGGCATAATCCGTCCAAGCTCCGGGTGCATACCACCTATGAACAGGATTTGGCGGATTTGATTTACAGCGCGTCGGATATCTATTTGATGCCGTCTTTGTACGAGCCTTGCGGGATCGGGCAGATGATTGCCATGCAGCACGGCGCGGCGCCTGTGGCCAGGGAAACGGGCGGGCTGAAGGATACCGTGGCGGCCTACGATCCGGAAACCGGCGCGGGCAACGGCTTCCTGTTTTCCAATTTTAACGCCCATGAGCTTCTGTATACGGTGCAGAACGCGGTCAGCCTGTATTATGACGACCCGGCCGCCTGGGCGCGGGTGGTGAAGCAGGCGGAGGCCGCGGATTTCAGCTGGGCCGATTCGGCGGGCCGGTATAAGGCGCTTTATGAACAATTAAGGGGTTGAATGAGTATTGGATAACAAGCTGAGGCATAACAGCCAGTCTCAGGAGTATCGCAGCCCTTTCGGCGCGGCGCCGCGCGGGACCGATATCCGGCTTCGGATTCAAGCCAGCCGGGGTTTGTTCGTAAACCGGATTGTTTTGCACTGCCATATGCCTAATCATGAGGATCGGGTGTTCGATATGGCGCGGTGTTCGGGCGAGAACTATGAGGTGGTGCTGGGGGCGGAACAGGTTGGGCTGATGTGGTATTACTTCCAAATATATTTGGAAGACGGCTCCATGTGTTATTACGGAAACAACGATCAGCAATGGGGCGGCTGGGGGAAAGCCGGCGATCAGATCCCCAAGGCGTTTCAAATCACGGTGTACGACCCTTCCTTCGCGATTCCCGAGTGGTATTCCCAGGGGCTGATGTATCAGATCTTTGTGGACCGGTTCCGCAACGGCTGCCCGGAGGGCAAGATCCTCCATCCGAAGCCGGGGGCCATGATTCACGCCAATTGGGACGATACGCCCTTTTATATCAGGGACGCCGCGGGCGCCATCCGGCGCTGGGATTTCTTCGGGGGCAATCTGGAAGGCGTCATCCAGAAGCTGCCTTATCTAAAGGAACTGGGCGTCACCATACTGTATTTGAACCCGATTTTTGAAGCGCCCAGCAATCATAAGTATGACACGGGGAATTACAAAAACATTGATCCTATGTTCGGCGACGGGGAGACTTTTTCCCGGCTGTGCCGGGAGGCTGCCGAAGCGGGGATCCATGTGATGCTGGACGGGGTGTTCAGCCATACGGGGAGCGACAGCATCTATTTCAACCGCGAAGGCAATTATCCGGGGCCGGGGGCTTACCAGTCCAAGGAGTCGCCTTATTATTCATGGTACCGGTTTACGAATTATCCGACGGAGTATGAATCCTGGTGGGGTTTTGGCAACCTGCCGAATGTGGATGAGAATAATCCGGATTACCAGCGATATATCTTTGGAAGCGAGGACAGCGTGATCCGGTCATGGATGCGGATGGGCGCCAAGGGCTGGCGGCTGGATGTGGTGGATGAGCTGCCGGATGATTTCATCGGTAAAATCAAAACCGCTATGAGGGAAACGGATCCGGATTCCGTGCTGCTGGGAGAGGTCTGGGAGGACGCTTCCAACAAGGTCAGCTATGGCCTGCACCGGGCTTACCTGTATGGGTATGAGCTGGATTCCGTTATGAATTATCCTTTCCGAAGGATCTTGCTGGAGATGCTTTTGGGCAGACGGACGGTGGAGGACGCGCACCGGGAATTGATGAGTCTGTATGAGAATTATCCGAGGCCGCATTTTTACGCCGCGATGAATCTCATCGGCAGTCATGACGTGCCCCGGATATTGACTTTGCTGGGGGAGGGCGCTCAGCCGGAGCATTTGGACGACAATCAGAAGGAAACGGCGCGTTTGTCTCCGGAGAATTTGGAGCTCGGGAAGCGGCGGCTGAAGCTGGCGGCGGTGTTTCAAATGACTTTTCCCGGGGTTCCCTGTATCTATTACGGGGATGAGGCCGGGATGGAAGGCTACGCGGATCCTTACAGCCGGGGCGCCTATCCCTGGGGGAAAGAGGATCCGGATTTGATGGCCTGGTATCAAAAGATGACTGCTTTCAGGCGAAGCCATGAGGCTCTGGTTCGGGGAGACTGGATTGTGGCGGCGGTTCAGGAGAATGTATACGGTTACTGGCGGGAATCGGAGAGCGAGAAGCTGCTGATTCTGATGAACCGTCATTCCGCGGAGGATTATGATATCCGGATACCGGCGGATACGCTGCGCTCCAAATCGAAACGGAAGAAATCGGTGCGGGATCTGATCAGCGGCGAGCGGTTTATGAGAGAGGGAGACAGTTACCTGATTCATGTGCCGGCGCTGGAAGGACGGATTTTGATATGGAATTAGGTCGCTCATACGGGTTGCTGTTGCATCCGTCTTCTCTGCCGGGCCCTTGGGGAATCGGGGATTTTGGCAGCGCGGCTTATGAGTTTCTGGATTTTTTGAAGGAGACGGGCGGAAACATTTGGCAGATTCTCCCTCTGGGGCCCACCGGGTTTGGGGAATCGCCTTATCAGGGCTTGTCCGCTTTCGGGATCAATCCGGTGTTGATCAGTGTGGACAGTCTGAGGGAGCGGGGCCTGCTGGACCGGAGCGATGGGGCGGACATGCCGCTGTTCCCGGTGGGTATGGTGGACTTTGACAAGGTGCAGTCTGTGAAGGCGCCTTTGTTCCAAAAAGCCTTCGACCGCTTTATGCTGAATCAGGACGCGTCTGTGACCGCGGAATATGAGGCTTTCGCGGAACGCGCCGGGGATTGGCTGGAGGAATACGCGCTGTACGCGGCCTTGAAGGATTTTTTCAAAGGGGCGCCCTGGATTGAGTGGGAGCAGGATTTGGCCAGGCGGAGGATCTATGCCTTGCGCCGGTACCGGAAGCAGGTTCAGATGGGCGTCCGGTATCATTCTTTCTTGCAGTATATCGCCTGGAGCCAGTGGAACGACATCAAGCGGTACGCCGGGGAGAGGCATATTCGGATTGTGGGGGATATGCCCATTTATATGGCCTGGGACAGCGCCGATGTCTGGGCCAATCAGCAGTATTTCGATTTGGACGCGGATGGGCGGCCTCGGACTGTGGCCGGGGTGCCGCCGGATTATTTCAGCGAAACCGGCCAGCTGTGGGGGAATCCCCTTTATCGCTGGGACCGGATGGAGCGGGACGGCTATGACTGGTGGCGGAAGCGGATTCAGAATATGCTGAGTTTGACGGATTATGTCCGCATCGATCATTTCCGGGCTTTTGAGGATTTCTGGGAGATTCCGGCGGGGGAGCGGACCGCGGTAAACGGCCGGTGGGTCAAGGGGCCCGGGCTGCCTTTCTTTCGGACTTTGGAGGAGCGGCTGGGGACGCTGCCGCTGATTGCCGAGGATTTGGGGATCATTACCCCGGAGGTGACGGCGTTAAGGGAGGCTTGCGGTTATCCGGGCATGAAGGTGTATCAGTTTGTGAGCAGCGAGCCGGTCGTCCGGGGCGATGAGACCGTTCAGCGGGTGGCCTATCCCGGAACCCATGATAATGACACGCTGGCGGGGTGGATTTACGAGAATCTGTTTCCCGCTGTGCTATCCCGGTCTTTTGATTTTTGGGCGTTTCAGCAGGAGTTCCTGGAGCTGATCATGGACAGCCGGGACGCGTGGGTGGTTCTGCCTGTGCAGGATATTCTGGGGCTGTCCACGGAGGCGCGTATGAACCGCCCCGGTGTCCTGGGGGGCAATTGGCGGTGGCGGCTGAAGAGCGCGGATCAATGGGCGGAGCGGAAGGAATGGCTGGCGAAAACGGCGCGGGATACGCGGCGGTGTTAATTTTGCAATTGCGCGAAAACCCCGGCGAATGAGGGGGGCGCCGGCCTTACGGACTGCGCGTTTTGAATTTCTAACAAAAAGGGGAGGCGCGCGGTATCGTAGGGGGCGGCATTCTGCCGCCCGGAACCGGTCGAAAAAAATCATAATCTTGTCAATCTGGGCTTGTCCCAGAATCCAGGTTCATTGGTTTATCATTTTTGGATTCCGGGACAAGCCCGGAATGACAGTGGGGATTCGTGTCTGTCAAAGACGGGCGGCAGGATGCCGCCCCTACAGACGTTCACGATACCGTAGGGGCGGCATTCTGCCGCCCGGGACCGTCCGGAAACGACAAAAGAATTAATGGAGGCAAATGGTATGGATTTTGATCGGATGAAGCGGTATGGCTTTTATGACTCATCCTTGGGCTTCGGCTTGGATGTGAGCGGGATGCCTTTTGAGGAAGGGTATCTGGACGGTATGAAATCCCGGATGGATAAGGCGTTTGAGGCGATGACGCAGTTGGAGGCGGGCGCCGTCGCCAATCCGGACGAGGGACGGATGGTGGGGCATTACTGGCTGCGGGCGCCGGAATTGGCGCCGGGGGGATTGGCCGCGGACATCCGTCAGGTTCGGGAGGATATTCTGCGTTTTGCCAGGGAGGTCGTCGACGGGGATATTCGCTGCGGAAACGACGAACTCTTCGAGAACTTTCTGCTGGTGGGCATCGGCGGTTCCGCGCTGGGGCCGCAGCTGGTGGCGGACGCTTTGGGAGGCCCGGCGGCGCGGGGCTTGAAGCCGCATTTCTTTGACAATACGGATCCGGACGGGATGGACCGTGTGCTGGAGGCCATCGGGGACGGATTGAGACGGACTTTGACACTGGTCGTATCCAAGAGCGGCGGAACCATTGAGACGCGGAACGGGATGCTGGAGGTTCAGCGCGCCATGGAACAGGCGGGCGTGGATTGGCCCCGTCAGTTTGTGGCGGTGACTCAGGTGGGCAGTAAATTGGATCAGCAGGCCGTGGATCAGGGCTGGCTTCACCGTTTCCCCATGTGGGATTGGGTCGGGGGGCGCTATTCCGTGACATCGGCTGTGGGGCTTCTGCCCGCGGCGCTCCAGGGGGTGGATGTGACCGCTTTGCTGGAAGGCGCGGCGCGGATGGACGCGCTGACCCGGGTAGGGCGGATGGAGTCGAATCCGGCCGCCATGCTTTCGCTGATGTGGTATTGGGCCACGGGCGGCGAGGGCAAAAGGGATATGGTGCTGCTGCCGTACCGGGACCGGTTGGCGCTGTTCGCGAAATATCTTCAGCAGCTGGTGATGGAATCCCTGGGGAAGGATCGGGGCGAGGGACAGGTTCCGCGCTATCAGGGCATCGCTGTCTATGGCAATAAGGGCTCCACGGATCAGCACGCCTATGTGCAGCAGCTGTTGGAAGGCGTGCCCAACGCCTTTGTCACCTTCATTGAGACGCGCCAGGACGCGCGTCCTGAGCCCTGGGAGGTTCAGGGGCGGATTACCAGCGGGGATTATCTCCGGGCGTTCCTCTATGGGACGCGCCAGGCGCTGACCCAGGGGGGCCGTCCCAATATGACCCTCTCGGTGAATGTGCTGAACGCTTACACCTTGGGGGCCTTGATCGCCTTGTATGAGCGGGCTGTGGGATTCTACGCCAGTCTGACAGGTATCAATGCCTATCACCAGCCCGGAGTGGAATCCGGCAAAAAAAGCGCCGCCCGGGTGGTGGAGGTGCAGGAAGCCCTGCTGGGATACTTCGCGTCGCCAGCGGCGGACGCCGGCGCCGTCACGGCGGAACAGGCGGCCAAAGCGCTGGGGCTGGAAGCGGAACTGGACATTGTATGGAATACACTGGAAAATTTGTCGCTGAACCGCCGGGGAATCCGGAGGATTCCAGGGGAGACGCCATGGGAAAACCAGTACGTTAACAGCAACTCGTAATTTGGAAAATTCATGTCTACCAAGGATGGGCGGCAGGATGCCGCCCCTACATATGCGTCATACACGGTACCGTAGGGGCGGCATTCTGCCGCCCGAACCCCGGGTTCGCTCATGCCTGCTCAGATGCGTTACGGTTTATTCCGGGTGGTGGGCATATTTGCTGGCTCGGGCGTTGTCGAGTTTGTCTGCAAGGCCATTGTTGAGAACCTTCAATTCACGTTTTGCAGCAGTTCCAGCATGTCGCCGGGCAGAACGGCTGGTACAGGGGAGTGCTTAAAATCCTTTACATTGCGTGTGACGATGTAATCTGCTTTGGCGCGCGCGGCGCAGGACGCCTGAACCGCATCCTCAACATCCCCGAAACTTCCTGAGAGCGCGGCGGTAATATCGCTTTTCAAGGCAGGAATAATATCCACGATTTGGAGCAACAGTTGCACCGCGTTTCGCATTTCGGCAGAACTCAAGTGTTTGCGTAGAAGGTACATCACGTCCATAATCGTCACAGTGGTTACGAGACTTTCAATCTTGCCGTTTTCGCAGGCGTCAAGGATTTGGAGGGATTCCCCATACGTGTCGCGGCGCGCAAAGTTGTCGACGATGATGTTTGTATCAAGCAAGATCCTCATTGCCGGGCCAG
>JAISDM010000075.1 GCA_031264885.1 Peptococcaceae bacterium
GGCATTCTGCCGCCCGGGATCGTCCGAAAACGCGCCCATATTTTCCCATTCCCCTCCTTGGCATCGAGCCCGACCGCGTCCGGTGGACGAGGAAGGGAGGGTGAGATGGGGCAGGCACGTGGTGAAATCAAGCGTCGCAAGACGCGCAGATTGAGCCCGTGTCCTAACCCGGAGGGGGTAGGGGGTGGTTCTTCGAAGCAATACCACCCCTTGACACACTATATATTGTGCGAGCGACGTAATTTTTGACGTTTTCGGACGGTCTGGCCCGAGACCGTCTTTTGGCTGTTTACTTATCGAATACTGCGGAGACTTCTTTCATGTACTCCACGATGGTCAGATGCTGCGGGCAATGTTCCTCGCATTGCTGGCAGGCGAGGCAGTCGGAGGCTTTGCCTCCGGTGAGTGCCAGTCCCGCGTAATAATCCCTGTGGGACGGAATCATGCCCACTTGCTTCTGGTCGTTGAACAGTGAGAAATACTGAGGAATCGGGATCTGCTGCGGACATTCCTCGACACAGTACCGGCAGGCGGTACAAGGGATGGCGATGCTTTGCTTGATGATATCCGTTACTTTTTGGATGATCGCCCTCTCATCCCCGCTGAGAGGCGTGAAATTCTTCATTGTGCCCGCGTTGTCCGCGATTTGTTCAAAGGTGTTCATCCCGCTGAGGATCACCATGGCGTTGTCCAAAGACGCGGCAAAACGGATCGCCCAGGACGCCACGCTCAGATCCGGGTGATGGCCTTTCAGCAGTTTTTCCGCTTCCTCCGGAACCTTGGCAAGCGCGCCGCCTTTCACCGGTTCCATGACGATCACCGGCTTGCCGTGTTTCGTTACCACTTCATAACATTCCCTGGATTGAATCGCCGCGTTATCCCAATCCAGGTAGTTAATCTGCAGCTGAACCACATCAATTTCCGGATGGTCGGTGAGAATCCGGTCCAGCGCCGCGGCGCCGTCATGATAAGAAAAACCGATATTCTTCGCCTTCCCCGCGGCTTTCAGTTTTTTCACAAAATCGAAGCCGTCTTTGCCGACCATAGGCCGCGCGTAATTGATCTCGGTCATGTTATGGAGCAAGTAATAATCAAAATATTCCAATCCGGTCCGTTTCAGCTGCTCGTCAAAAGTCTTCTGATAATCCTCCGCGCTTTTCAGCATAAAAATCGGCATCTTGGTGGCGACCTGGAAAGAATCCCTGGGATGCCGCTCCACCAGCGCCTGTTTCACCGCGGCCTCGCTGGCGCCATTGTGATAGACATAAGCCGTGTCGAAATAGGTGAATCCTTTTTCCAAAAAGCTGTCCGCCAGTTTCTTGACCTGCTCCAGATCGACGCTGGCCCATACCTTCGGGTCGGTTTGAGGTAAGCGCATCAATCCAAATCCTAAATTGTTCATACTAAACGCCTCCTTATGTAGGTTCTTCTTGCTTTCGTCATTATTCTGTCTCTGCGCCTTTCCCAGACAGTTTATCATATTCCGCCGATTTTTGCACGATGTTTTGTAGGAACGCCGCGCTTCGCGATTTGGAAATCCGCGTCTGTCAAGGACGGGCGGCAGAATGCCGCCCCACCGGACACGTATGACGCATATGTAGGGGCGGCATTCTGCCGCCCGTCTCCTGTTGCTTGACAGAACATGGAAATCGCGATAGAATAGGCACATGAAAAGAGGGGGTGGCCCATGGAAATCGGCATTATAGGCGGCGGCGCCACCGGGTTGACAGCGGGATATCTGTTGTCAAAAAAAGGGCATACGGTCGCGGTTTATGAGAAATCTGAGGAGGACTTGGGCGGTATCGCCGGCGCCGTCCCCATCCACAACGCCTATATCGACAAGTTTTATCATCATATTTTTACCAGCGACACCGATATTTTATCCCTGATTGAAGAACTCGGCCTGTCCGGCGATATGCTCTGGGAAGAACCCAAAAACGGGCTCTATCTCAACGGCAAGCTGTATCCCTTCACCAATCCCATAGACCTGATTACATTCCCGGAGATAGGGCTCGTCAGCCGTTTCAGAATGGGACTGGCTGTACTGCTTGCCAAAAACGTCCGCGATTTTCGCGATTTGGAGGATATTACCGCCAAAGACTGGCTCATCCAAAAAACGGGCCGGGACGCCTACGAAAAGATCTGGCAGCCCCTGCTGTATTCCAAGTTTGACCGGGACGCGGATCAGATTTCCGGCGTGTGGATTTGGAACAAGTTCAAGCTCCGGGGCTCCACCCGGCAAAACATCAGCAAAGAATGTCTGGGCTACCTTCGGGGCAGTTTTTTCAGCCTTTACCGGAGGCTGGCCGAGGAGATTCTAAGCCGCCAGAACATTGTGATTCCCTCGCCGGCGGTCAGCATCTCCCCCGCGCCCGGCGGCAAGGTTCAAATCCAATCCGAAAACGGCATGAACATCATCTACGACAAGGCGCTTTTTACCGCGTCCCCCGGCGAACTCTGCCAGCTCTGCGAGTTTCCGGAGGATTACCGGCAAAAAACCCTGAAAATCCGCTATAAAGCCAATATATGTATGACCCTTTTTGTAAAAAAACCGGTTTCCGATTATTATTGGATCACCGTCGCCGAGGAAAACGCGCCTTTCGTGCTTTGCGTCGAACACACCAACCTGATCCGGGATCCCGATTACGGAGACTGTCACATCCTTTACCTTTCCAGATATTTGGATGTGTCGGATCTTTTTTTCGGCGCCTCCGACGATGAAATCAGCGCCGTGTTCCTGGCTTATCTATCGCGGTTGTTTCCCGGTTTCGATCCCGATGATATCCTCGGCAGCCATGTTTTTCGCTCCACTTACGCCCAGCCCGTGGTACCCCTGCGGCATTCCGGCAATATTTTGCCGATGGAGACGCCGATAGAGAATCTGTACCTGGCCGGTATGTCCCAAATTTATCCGGAAGACCGGGGACAGAATTACGCCGTGCGCATGGGCCGGGAAGCAGCCGAAATCTTAATGACATCGAAGGAATGAACCAAACTATGAAAATCGTCAAGTACCGTTACATCCTCCTGGCGCTGGCGGCGGCGGCCTTACTGCTGAGAAAAGACGTCCTGAGCTATGCGGTCTGGTGGCTGTCTATTCTGGCGCTGGGGTGGATATTCCTCCCGGTGACCTCTCTTTTATTCAAAAATTTCCAGAACAAAGGGTATATCTTCGCCAAATCCATCGGGCTGGCGGTTTCCGGTTACTTGCTGTGGTTCCTGGCCTCTTTTCAGATACTGCCCTTCACGGCCTGGGCCGCTTACCTCGTCTTGCTCCTCTGCCTGGCGGGCAATGTGCTGCTGTCCAGGAAATACGCGCTTTACGGCTACAGCGAAGCCTTGCGTGACGATGGGTCTTTCGGTCGGATCGTCAAGCAGGAAGCCCTGTTTATGGTTTTGCTGGCGCTTTGGTCGTATTTCCGCGCGCGCAAGCCGGAAATCCTCGGGCTGGAAAAATTCATGGACTTCGGCTTTGTCAACGCGATTTTGAGAAGCGAATATTTCCCTCCCCCCGATATATGGTTCGCGGGAGAGCCCATCAATTACTACTATTTGGGTCAGTATTTCTCGGCTTTCCTCACCCGTATCAGCCTCCTGGACTCCGCGGTTACTTACAACCTGATGATGGCCACCTTGTTTGCCCTGGCCTTCGCCCAGTCTTTCTCCATTGGGGAGATGCTGTTTGAAATCTACGAACGCAACGCGCCCAAATTCACTCCGTTCCGGCGCTCAAAGGTTCTTTGCGGCTTGTTATGCGGCGCTTTGGTTTGCTTCAGCGGCAACCTCCATACGGTCGTTTACGCCTGGTTTTTCAAGGGGGAATCCTCCTACTGGTTTTCCGACGCGACCCGGTACATCGGGTACAATCCCCCTGTGGAACACGACCGGACCATCCATGAGTTCCCCTTTTACTCCTTTGTGGTTTCCGACTTGCACGCCCATGTGATCAATATGATCTTTGTGCTGACCGTGGTCGCCCTGGCCATCGCCGTGGGCATGGGCGTTCTTTCCAAGCGGAAGCAGCAATGGGGGGATCCCGCTTTCTGGGCCGTTATTTTTTTGATCGGGCTTTTTCCCGCCACAAATTTCTGGGACTTTCCCATCTACATTACGGTGGCCTGCGCCATTTACTTTTACGCGAACCTGCGGGTCTATGAATTCAGCCTCCGGTCCTGCCTGACCACCCTTCGCCAATTGATTCTGACCGGATGCGCGGCGTTCGCCGTCGTCTTTCCCTTCCACATGTCGTTCGTTTCTATGTCGACCAAGGTCGCCCTGGTCCAAACCCAGTCAAAGTTCTATCAGCTGTTGGTGCTGTACGGGTATCAGGCGGCTTTCTTCGTCATGCTTCTGGTCATCGTCTATCAAGCCTACTGGAACCTCAAGCCGGCTTCCGCCCAGTCAGGCGCCGGTCGCAAATCCTCCAAAAAATCAGCCAAATCAGCCAGAAACAAAAATCAGGCCCAAAGCCAAACAGCTGCGGACACCCATCCTCTGCGCATTCCCGTGTCGGAAAAACAGCAGCCACGGGTGCTTTTTGATTTCCTCGAAAGGATCAACCCGGCGGACGCGCTGGCGCTGATTCTCTTTATTTGCGCGCTGGGCCTGATATTGATCCCGGAAGTCGTCTACGTGGTAGACATCTATCCCTCCCATCCCAGGGCCAACACCATGTTCAAGCTTTGTTACCAGGCTTTTATCATGCTGGCCTTATGCGTGGGCTACACATCCTTCCGGCTGATCCATCTGCCCAAACCGGACCGCTCGAAATTCCTGCTGCCGGCGGGGGTTCTGCTCTTCTGCGCCTTCGTCTATCCTCATTACGCCTTAGAGGACTGGTACTGGCCGCATAAATTCCAGGGGCTGGACGGCACCCGGTATATGCTGACCCATCAGGAAAAAATCGGCCAGACGGACGACGCGGTCTTCGAGCTGGCCCTTGAGGACGATTACGATCTGATCCAATACATCAAGAGGAACGTCAAAGGAACCCCGGTGATCACCGAAGCCAACGGCTCAAGCAATACCTCCTACGGCCGGATTTCAGCCAACACCGGCCTGCCGGACATATTCAACTGGTACGTTCACCAGCAGCTGTGGCGCAATTCCGACATACCGGCCTACAACGAACGAATCGCGGATCTTGAAACCGTTTATACCGAGCCCGATCAAGCCGCCGTGATGGATGTTCTCCGCAAATATCAGGCGCAGTACATCGTCGTCGGGAAACTTGAGCGCGCCAAATACGCGGACAGGCTCAACGAATCGCTCCTCACCGGACTCGGCGAGATTGTGTTTCAAAAAAACCAGACCGTGCTGATTGAAGTAAACCAGACATAGGCTGAGGGATGATGCCGAACCCACGCAAAGACGGGCGGCAGAATGCCGCCCCTACATATGCGTCGTTCGCGATACCGTAGGGGCGGCATTCTGCCGCCCGTGGCCGCCCGCAGCTCCGCATCCGCTCAATCCAGCGCCAATCCCAAATAGGGCGCCTGGTTCCCGCCCCGCGCCCTGGACCGTTCCAAAGCGCCGGCGGCTCCTTCGTTCAAAGGCCGGATCATGCCCCACCGCTCAACCGCGCCGGCGGCCGTTCCCCATCCGCCAAACCGGCGCGCATTCCCGGGCAGGCGCGCATTCCCGGGCAACTCCGCGTTCCCAGGCATGCCTGCGTCCCCGGGCAACTCCGCGTTCCCAGGCATGCCAGCGTCCCCGGGCAACTCCGCGTTCTCAGGCATGCCTGCGTCTCCGGGCAATCTCACATCCCCGGGCAGCTCCACATCCCCGGGCAGGCTTAGCTGAACGGCCGCCGCCGGGAAATGATCCGCGGCGACCCCCACCGCCTGAGGCCACAGCTCAGGATCGGCGGCCAGCTCCTGAATCACCGCGGCGTTCCGGACTTTGTCCACATAACCCATCACATAGCCCTGCCTGCCCTCACACTCAAAGCACCGAATCCGGCCCCCGTAGACCTCCAGCGCCGATATGGCGTAAGCCACCGCGGGCTCATCCCACAGAACGAATCCCTCTCTCTCCCCGAATAAAGACTGGCGAATCCGCCAGATAAGCCCCGGTTCCGGCTCCAGCAGGCGGTATCCGGATTCCCCTCCCCCTCGGGGCCGCTCACGCACAGATATTTGGACGCGGCGCCTTTTAAAATACTCCAAATAGCCCATCCGCCCGTAATATAAATACAAATCATCCGAAGCGGGCAACAAAACAGAAAACCGCTGCCCCGCCTCCAAAGCCTGCTCCCACGCGGCTTCCATCAGCCTGCCCATGATCCCCCGCTTCCGATAATCCGGATGGGTGCAAACCGCGTAAATATATTGAACCGGCTCACAGCCGCCGTTCAGACGGATGGCGGCTGGCAGCATAAACGCCATAGACGCCACCTGCCCCTCCGACAGATAAACCACGGCGCCGGAAGTCTCAAACTTCCGGTCGAAAAAATTCCGGATATATCCCGCCGGATCCCCAAAGCAAATCTGCCACAAGCGGGCCATTTCCTCTTTTTGATGATCCCTTGCCAGCGCAATCATGCTTTTCCGCCTTTCTGAATTCGCAGGCTGCTATACGCAGTTTAATTTTGAATGTGCCATATCCCGGTGAAGGAGGAGATGTGTCCCGATTAGGCGGAGCGTTTTTTGCTAAAACTCCGCCCGGTGCTTCTCCAGTATAATCTCCGGATGATAAGAAAGCTTCGAGCGCCGCAGCCCGGGATTGTCCATATCCTCCTCCCGGTTCACATAGGTGTATCCGCTCAAATGATTGACCGCGAACTCGTGATTCATCATGGAATAAGCTCCGTGCAGCTCCCGGTCGGCTTTTTCGATGTGTGTGCAGAAAGTATTGCTGTTGAGCCGCTCCCCCATGGTATAAGCCACCACCTTGCCGTTGGACCGGAGTACCCCGCCTTCCAAACCCAGCGCCTCAAAATAATCGAAAGCCTTTTGTATGGCGGTTTTCTCGTGACTCAGGCCGCTGGGATCCCGTTTCATATTCTCCTCCTCCCAATGGTCGTTCATATCCCTGCACTCCTGTAGATTCCCCAGAGTCAAAGCCTCGTAGCTCCAATCGTTTTCCCGGATAAAACGGTTGATGTGATTCCGTTTGGGCTGAAATTTGCTCCCCTTGAGCTCAATGAGATCCGACACCCGATAGATGTAGTCCCAGAATCCCCGGACCGGCTTAACCTCAAACCCGTCCGGCGCCCAATCCCCTATGACCGCCAGCTTATTCTCCGTCAAGCCGCTCAGCACAAACCTGTATCCCGCTTCCCGCGCGTCCTCCGCCAGCAGCTCCAGCGCCTCCCGGAAGTCCCCCCTGCCCGCCGGATAGGAATAGGTAGGCTGCGCCTCCGCCGCGCGATTCTTTATGAGATAAAAATCCTTATATCGGGCGATTTTCGTTCCAAAAACTCCCCCCCAGATGAACAAATTGCCAAAGGTATATTCACAGCCTTGATAATCCGAGCTTCGGAGCAGATCCAAAACCCATTCCCGATCCGGCAGCCCCGGATTTTTGAATTCAATCACAGTTTGTGTGTCACTCCTTTATCAACGATAAAATAGACTCTACAGGCAGCTGCGTCGCCACATAAATCATTTCCACATTAAATCCCGCTTTCCACAGGCTCCGCACCACGTTGGAAGCCTTACTTTTTTCCCCGGTCAAAAGCCCCTGGATTTCGCTCTCTTTCCGCGCTTGCGTCACTTGAGCCTTGGACGCCCGGTAAGTTTCATAACATTGCTCAATGGGCCCGCTCAAGGCGCCCATATCGATTTTGTCCATCAGCCCGGCCTTCTCACAGCGTTCCAGGGATTCCTTCAATTCCATCAGAAGCAGCTTTATTTTGCCCGTCATCAACTGAGCGTCTCTGCGGGCCGCAAACGCCTCGCCGGACAGCCCCGTGGACCGAAACACCAATTCTTCATCCATGCCCATGCTCAGCAAATTCCACGCCAAATTGAACGCCTTGCTTTCTTCGCCTTCCATCCAGCCCTTGATCCAGCCCCCTATCCAGTCCTTTTTCCAGTTTTGGTCAGCGTTTGACACAGACACCATCTCATGTGTGATCTGATTGGCGTCGAGTCCCTCTTTCCACAGTTTCAGCGCTGTTTGCTCCAAATCGTCTCTCCATTGATTCTCCCAGCTGTTAATCCATCTTTCTTCCATTTCTTCCACCGACCCATATCTTCATTTTTTCCGCTTCCCTGACCAAATCCTCCCGGACGTCCGGATGCGCCAGACTGATCAAAAGCTCGGCCCGCTGCCAGGTGGTTTTGCCCTTGAGATCCGCCGCTCCATATTCCGTAATGACATACTGAACCATGCTTCTGGGCAGCGTAACAGCGCCGCCGGGCGTGAGCCGCGGCACAATGCGGGATCTCTTCTCCCCGTCCTTTTTCCCTTGAAGCGAAGAGAGGCAAATGATCCCCTTGCCCCCTTTGGAATGAAACGCGGAGTAAATAAAATCCAGCTGCCCTCCGATGCCGCTGATGTGCCTGGTTCCCACGGATTCGGAACATACCTGCCCAAACAGATCAATCTCAATGGCGTTATTGACCGCCACGAATTTGTCATGGCCGGAAATAACCTGGAAATCGTTGGTGTAATCCGCGCCATAGCTTGCCACGGCCCTGTTCTGATCCACGAAGTCATACAGTTCCCTGCTGCCCATGGCAAAAGCGAAAGCGATCCGCCCTTTGTCGAAGGCTTTGCGGCGCCCGTTCATCACACCCGATTCATACATTTTCATATAAGCGTCCACCAACATTTCCGTGTGACCGCCCAGATCCCGCAGATCGGATTCGGCGATCATTTCCCCCACCAAATTCGGCATGGCGCCGATTCCCAATTGAACCACGCAGCCATCCTCCAGCAAACTCACCACACGCGCCGCGATCCCCCGATCCACCTCGTCGGGCGCCGCCGACGGCATTTCGCCGATGGGCCGGTGATCGGTCTCCACCACCATGTCCGCCTGAGAGATATGGATGGCTTCCCCATTGCCGCCCAAACAGACCGGAGCGTTTTCGTTCACTTCCAAGATGACCTTCTTCGCTTTGGACGCCAACGCCTCGTGAAAAGAATTGGTGACGCTGTAATTAAAATAACCGTGCCGGTCCATAGGCGCCGTTTTGACTATAAAAACATCCGGCTCACAGTATGCCGACACCACTTGAGCGCATTCACGGTACATCGCCGGCGTGTAATGGCACAAATCCTGATCGTGAAGCTGGCGGCTCCCACCGCCAAAGAACCAGTCGTCATACAAGAAATGGGCTTGTTCCGGGTCGCATGCCGCCGTCTGAGTCACGCCCGGGAAGCAGAGCCCCGACACCCGCACATCCGTAAGCTCATCCTTCCTCTGGGCCAAATACCCGTCCATAAACGTGGGCGACATCATGAAATGCCCATAAAACACATGATCCCCCGACTTTACGCACGCCGCCGCCTGCCGCGGCGAAACCAGCTTCTCCCGATACCGCGCCTGATGATCCATCCGGACGCCTTCCTTTCCTTATATCGCTATATCGCTTTCAACCCCAGCCATCATTCCGGGCTGCCCGGCCGCCGTCCAACCGTCATTCCGGGCTTGTCCCGGAATCCACTTCCTTCTATCACCACATCCGTATTCTCCACAAAATCAACAAATGCAGCGGATAAAACACATAAAATAAATATTTCATGGAATAACCGCGTTTGCCATGATAAAAGCACAGCAAAATCCCCGCGAACAGCGGCCAGTACCAAAGCGGCACGCTGGCGCCCGCCATCGCGTTGTTCAGCCCGCACAATAAAGCCGGCGCTATGGCCCTCGCCACGGGATGGGACAAATATCCGGCCAAGAACACCATCATCACGCCCGTCGCGCCATAATCAGTCTCATAGCCAGGCAAACTGACAGCCGCCAGAATCAGCACCATAACCCCGCAAGCCGCGAACCTGTTCCGCAAATCCCGCCAGGCCCATAACAGAAGCAGCCCGCCCAGCAGCGTAAACATTACATTCCCTGGTTCATAAAAATACAATTGAAAAGGAATCTCGGCAACCAGGGCAAAAATCAACAGCCGTCCGGCGTAACGCTTTATATCATGAGTTTGCCGGAAGCCTTCCCCAACAAAATAGCACATAAGCGGCATCGTCAAACGCCCGACGCACCGCATCCACAACGAACCCGGATAGAACCCCCAGCCGATATGATCCAGAAGCATCGCCGCGATGGCGAGAAATTTTAATGTAAATCTATCAACGCCCAGTTGTTTGATCTTCATAATATCCATTATATCAAAGACCGCCTTCACAATTCAAGTCTGCCTGTATGAACGCGTCGTCATTCCCCGAGATTCAGGAGTTCATGGCAAATAGGACATTTGCGGTAACTCCCCTGCGGCTTCCCGGGATGCCCCCCGTTCATCAGTTCCTGACTTTCCCCATACCTGTGGTAATCCATGCACTCACGCTCAAAAGCCTCATTCGGCGAATCCGCGTATTGAAAAGCAAATTTTTTGATTTTGCCAAAACGAATATCATTTAAATGCATCTTGAGCTTGCTGTGGACATCTGAATCCGACCTGCCCACATACTTCACAAGAAAAGTTTTATCCCCGTTAAACAGAGCGACACTGCCCAACACATAATTCCCGGGATGCGCCTCCGTAATAACGCAATCGATGTTGTCGGACGTGAAATCGTGAAAAACGCTGTATGGCGACTCGCTCATCCAATTCCTCCTTGACACGCAGTGCTTCTCCCCATGATAATATGAACTAAGTATACCAATTTCTCGGGCAATTTTCAATCGGCTATCCAAAATCAGTTGACAAAGCCCATCGAGATATGTTTATATCCTGAGTTTTTCATTTGTAGGCGGTGATTTTATGGAATTTATTGATTTGAGAGAGGGTGATTTGATTGGACCGCTCAGGAATGAAGAAGTTTATTCAATCATGGAGTATAAAAGAAAAGGATGCCGCGCGTGAAGAACGGATATTTATGGAGGCTATCGCAGACGCTAACGATTCGGAAGAACAGGCTATGGGTTGGTATTATTATTTGGATGACAAAATCTCGTTTCCGTTTGCCGCGAAGTGTATTGCTGTCGATAAGCGTACCCCCTTGGAATTAGGCGAACAGATAACGGCAGCGCAAATGGCTGGCGAAAAAAATTGTGAACACGACATGTATGTGGAAATTTCGTGGAGGGATAAGGTGTTGGCTGTTCCTCTTTCCCAAATAAAACCGCTAAACGCTGACGAAGACACAGTTGAAGCAATAGGTGATTGGCACTATTGGAAGAATAAGGGATATGCGTTTTAGCCAATACACGATTTCATATCTGCGATGTCTTGTCTACGCTAATTTCGGAACCTCTGGACAGATATATTGAGGCTGACAGAACTGACGGAACTGACCGGCGCCATTCAGCGGGTCGGATCCGTCAGCTTTTTTCGTGCGCGATACCGCTATTTTTGCCGTATTTTTCTACCATAAAACAGAATATAGTTTGTCCAGTCGAATCACAAAGAATCCGCGTAACCATTAGGTTTACGCGGATTCTTTGTGCTGCCGGAACGAGGTGTAATCGGGTTCCTTCACCGACGCCGCCAGCCTGACGTGGAGCAAGGCTGTGGTGGGCGCCGCGGCTGAGGCGGGCATCATCGGCGGCTACCCCGACGGCAGCTTCGGGCCCAAGCGCCCAACCACCCGCGCGGAGGCGGTGGCGATCCTCGACCGCGCGCTGCCAGCGCCGGTTGGGACGGAGGAGACCACCACGACCACGACGGGCGGATCGAGCGACGGCAGCAGTGAGCCAAGTGGGATACCGGTTCGCTTGACGGGCATTACTGTCGACGGCACACCTCTCGCAAGCTTCAGACCGGGTACACAGGAAGCGGATATACAGGCTGCCAACAACCCGGCGCTGGTGATGGGGATTCCCTACAATTCGTCTTTGAACGTCGCCTACAGGCAGCCCAGCGGCTCAGGTACATGGACTGTAGCAGAGAATGGATTCTCTGTGCCGGTACCCGGTTCGGTGGATATTCTCGTTTACAGAAAGAGTGCCGGTACCAATGATTCCCGCCGTGTAACATATACGTTGAATCTGGTGCTGAAGTCATCAGGTGAAGGACCACAGTGGTCTGAAATCGAAAGTGTAAAAACCGAAGACAGATCTCAGCCTGCTTTTAATGTTATTCTGACCAGAGTGGATATCACCATTAAGCCGGAATATTATGGCAAAATCCAATCCATCAGAGTCAAGGGCGCCGACGCCATTAAAATATCGTCCGATCCGGAAGTGTGGCGAGCCGGTGTAGAGAATGAAAAGTTCACCGAGGCAGACTTGGTTTATGAGGATATCGTGGTTCAGACTGTTAGCGAAGGCAGTCGAGATCCTATTGAGATTCCTGGAAATTGGGCCGCGCCTATCACCAAAGTGACGTTGCAAGACCGGTCTCAGCCGTCTGTTAACGTGGACATGACGGAAGTTATAGCGACCGTGAACATTCCATCGGGTGGCATGCTGAATGGGATCACTATTAAGAATATACCCGCGACAGATCTAGGGAACAATACCTGGCGCGTGCGGATTAACGAAAAATTCACTACAATCACGCCTTCGGAGATTATTGTGAATTATACTCCGCCATCCGGTCCGGTTACCGAGGCACTCATTACCCGGTTCCAGGTCGTGTATAGCGATATGCTGCCCGGATACCTGATCAATGTGTTTGTGGATCGCGGCGAAGTCGTCAATATTGTAGACATTGTGGTAACGGACGCAACCACGGGAACGGTTCTCGCTTCTTTAGCCGAAGGAACGTTGACTCAGGCAAGCCGTGTGTCTCAATACGGCAGCGTACTGTCATCAGCGAATGACGATCGGAGCGGGCAGGTGAGTGTCACCGTGACCACCGCGGCGAAGACCGACACACAAACCATCAACTATAACGAAGATAAGAGTTTTTAATGATTCAAATTAACATAATGCTTAAAGAAAAAAATAAGGAGGAAAGCAGTAATGAACTTATGGAAAAGTAAGAAAACCGTCGCGTTGATTCTGACCTTGATGATGTTTTTTTCAAACGCGGCTATTGCCATGGCCGTTCCTGAAAAAGTCCAGGTAGGAAGCGTCAACGGCGTTGTTCAGCAGTATGGATTCGATACTGTGGCGAATAACAGCGGAATCAACCGGGCGGCGTTCATACAGGCGCTTTTCGATGCGGATCCGTTGAGCCTGATTCTCTTGGACGCCGGCGTATGGTATGACGTGGAGGGCATTACCCTGGAACAGGCGAAGCAGGATTCTTCAAAAACCAATGTACCGCCTGCTGTAACTTATGTACCGATTTTGGACAATGGGACGACCACCAGTCAGGCTGTGGCTGAACTCATCGACGATGTGGACTCGGCGAATCTGAGTGATTCGGCTGTGGTGCAATCGCTGTTGGCTCGCTACAACGCGTTGTCAGCCGCGGAAAAAGCTATATTTGAAACTCAGCAGGCATACCGGGATCTCCAGAACGCAGCCGGCGTGACGCCTAGCGACGCGCCTACGCCCACACCCACACCTCCACCCAGTGAAGGGGATGTGACCGTTACGGCCGTCAACTCCATCAACGGCGCGGTGGTCAGAGTGGTTCTGGCCAATGTGACGGGGGGGAATATGCCGGCGCCGGGCGCCTTTACTGTGACGGACAGCCTGGGCGGCGAATACACGGTCAATACCGTAGGCATTGGCAACACCACTGAGAACGAATATATTCTGACCATTGACCACGCTCCGGAAGGCGTGGGTATTCTGACGGTCGCCATCAACGGAAGCAGCGCCAACAGAGGTTTCGACACCACGGTGGAAGGTCTGGAATTCGTCATGTCCACCAACGCCACCAATAACACGCTGCCGGCGGATGGCCGGTCGGTCGCTACCGTAAGCCTGACCGTCAAAAGAGACGGAGAAGTGGCCGAGGACTTCAAAGGTACCGTCAGTTTCGCGTCAGACAGACTGGCACAATTGTCCAAGGGTGGCGTGGAAGCCTTTGATCACGGCGTGGCCAGCATTCAGGTAACTTCTTTGAATTCACCGCTGGAAACCATTACCGATACGATCACGGCGACACTGGTTAATACGCCGGACGATACGGCGTTACAAGGCAACAAATACCCGCTGGTGCTTCAATATGTACCCGTGGCTCAGGGCGGCACTGACGACCGCATCTTTATGGTGAGCGTCACCTCCGACAGCGCCTCTCGTGTTTATGTCACATTCAACAATGCGTATGATCCGGTCAAACTGACCACGGCGCTGGTCCGGAACGTTTTCCGTGTTTCAAGAGATAAAGACGCGCTTCCTTCTGGGCCGAATTATCTTACGCCGGACGGGTACAGAGCAGTTCCCAATAGCGAAGGCAAAACCATCGAGCTGCAATTCCGCCAAAGCAACGCTTTGAGAGACAACACCGACATTACCGTTCAAACCCTTGACAGAAGCAATTACATCATTCCAAATTCCGGATTGACCTTTACGCTGAACGACACCAGCAGACCCGCCATATTGGGCGTTCAGGTGGTGGATATGGGCGTACTGGAAATCCAATTTACCGAACCCATCGTGACCAGGGACGTCTTCAGCACGAGCCCGACTGTTCCGGTTTACGCGGGCGCGGTGGGCAACTGGAATCTGAATACGGTCAACGGCAGACTGACTACGGCCGATATTGAGCTGGACGGCATCGCCATCGGCCGCAGGAACGACAGAGGTGATGTGATCCCTTATACGGCGGGAACCGCCGGCGGAAGCCCGGTGGATAACAGATCCTATATCACCATTCAATTATCGTCCGCCGGTATCACTCGGCTGCTGAAGCCAGGCGGCCAGGAAAATCTGATTCAGGCGTCGAACGTGCGGGATTTCGCGGGATTGACAGACGCGGCCAATACTGCCACGACCCAGGAATTCCGGTTCGTAACCCCAGAACCGCCCGGACCTCCCGCACCGACATTTGCTATGGATTCTCCGGAACAGTTCAGAATTACTTTTGACCAGCAATTACTGGATCCTCTGACAATTGATAACGTCAAATTTGAACAGCAGGTCGGGGTCACATCCACCGGCGCTCCGAATTATGTGGAGATAGATGTGGTGGCGACCCCAGAAAGCATTAACCAACAAGTCATTCTGACCGACGCTTCAGATCCGAGAAGGCCCAACACGACTTATCTGCTGGAATTAGCGGCAGACTGGACCGTAGTGAAAGATCTTTTTGTGGAAGCGGATGGCGTCTACGGCAATCCGGGCGGAGGCACGATTACTTATTTCACGCCCAATAACAACCGGGTGCGCGTCACTGTTTCTTCCGTTACCGCTAACCCGATCAAAAACAGGTATCAGGTTGAAATGTTCCCGCGCGAGTACACAGACGTGCGCGTACTGAGTCAGGACGCGAGATCGCCCTATGTGGCCAATGAGCCTGTTTACGACGCCGAGAACAACTTGATTAGAGTGGCGATGAACGAGCCGGTTCAAATGAATACATCCGTCAAAACCCTGCCTCTTTCGCCTTCTGGAAATCAAATGAAGCAATCCAGGGTTGAGTATACAACACGGACAGATCCTTATATCGCCGATGTAGTGCTTAAATACAACGCGATCCCGGTGCCCACGTTCCATTTTGTCAATGAGAACGGCGTGGATATTAACGGGACGGTCATCGCGGTGGCGGCTGACGATATGTCCTTCGATGTCCGGCCTGCCATTCCTCTGGAATCCGGTCACTGGCAGATGACCATTGAATCCATTTCCGACGACATCGGGAATACCATCGCGACGGAACCCGTCGACATTTTGCTTGAGGATGAAGTAATCGCGCCCACGGAAGCGGTGCCTTATGTAGTCTGGGCGGACGCGGTTGACAATATCTACGATCTTCAGGACAACAAATACGTCATTGGGGATATTGTCAGCATCCAATACAGCCAGCTCATGTCCAACGACGTCCTAGTGTCTTCCAACTACACGGTAAACGGCAATCCGCTGCCTACCGGCCTGCTGATCACCTCAGAAACCGCGTATTACGACTGCGAAGATTGCGATCCTTATCCCACCACGGGCATAGGCACACTGGTCACCATTCACCTGTCCTACGACTCGCTGGGCAACGTGGATCAGGAATTCGCGCCCAATAATAAAAACAATCCTTACAAGCCTATGGAAAGCAATACGCTGATCATCAATCCTAAGGTGACGGACAACAGCGGCAAGACCTTGGAACCGCGCAACAACGCCTTTACCCTGACCTACCATATTGACGGGATCCGCAATACGCCGCATGTGACCGCTTACTACAATACGTTCAGAGATACTCAGGATCTGCGTAACAGCTACACATATTTGGCCTCCTTGGAGAGAGCGTTGCTGCCATCTCATACAGTTAGTCCAACCGACGACGAGTTCAACTATGTCAGAGGAGTTGCGTTAATTACACCGTTCTATGACCAATGGGGAAGAAGAATAGACAACAACGCAACAGCGTTTGAAAATGAGATTAACGACTACTTCGGAAGGGCAGCTGGCATTGAGTTTGAGGGAAGCGGCGATTTCATCTTTGAAGTGCCTGCTGACACAACCATTGGAAATAATTCGTCCGGTAATCCCACAACACTTACCATCAATGCGGATAATGCCGTATCTGTCACGGTCAGCGAAAATCTGACGAAGAACGGCGGAATATTGGAAATTGAAGCGGGCGCCGCTGAATCCGTAGTCGTCAACGCTGCCGTTACCGGTAATGGTACTCTCACAGTGGAAGCGCCGGAAGCGAAAGCCGTAGAGATCAATGGGGATGTAACAGGCGATGTGATCATTGACGCGAAGAAAGCGGATGTACTCATCACTGGCGATATCACCGGCGATTTGATCATTAACGGCATTAAATCAAACACCTTATACATTTCAGCCGGCGTGAAAATTAGTACATTAACCTTGAACGTGGGCGCCACAGTGGAGAATGCGGGCCATATTGATACTTTGATAGTCGACCTGAATGAAACTGCGGATATTGTCACGTTAAGAGGCGCTTACGCGCGAAACGCTGCGTCTGTTGGATCCCCCACTCCCGTCGCTACGGTCATTCGATACTTCCGGCAGAGTAGAGTAGATGTGGGTTACATCATCAACAAGACCAACGGCGCGCTCAAAATCTATCTGAATACTAACGTTGCCGCCATAACGCCTGATCTGGATAAAGACGCGACTTATCCCGCTACGGGAGACACTCCCCAAATCAGCGCGCTCAAAACAATCTTGCCGCTCTTTAATACGCCGTTGTCCGTAGCGACAAGCACCAGCCTGACCCTGGCGAACTTCAATACGGCCGGGGTGAACATGGCCGCCTTCGAAAATAATGGCGGCACAGACGCAATAGCCGCTAACGCGATCAGAGTCGCGTCGCCGACCTCATTGCCGGCTAGCGTGTCAACACCTGCCGACGCTACAAAAGTGCGCAACGAAATCCAGACTGCGATCAGCGAAACAGTCACCGCCCTGGCTCTCATTAACAGCGCGCTCAAATCTGACAGTTGGGGTACACCTGATTTCAATGCCGCGAGACAAAGTGAGTTTTTGGCCAATCTGGATAAAGCAGGTATTTTTGTTAA
>JAISDM010000166.1 GCA_031264885.1 Peptococcaceae bacterium
ATTTCCACATTGGACGAGGTGCTCCAGATTCAGCGGGAGGGCAAGGTCAAACGGCAGGAAGCCCAGAAAGAGCTGGGCGTCATCGTGGACGAGTTAAAGAACAAATTGATGGAAGTGCGGTAAGGGCATCCGCAGGGGCGGCACTCCGCCGCCCGGGACAGCCCCTTGCCTGGAATGACGCATCCGTAGGGGCGGCATTCTGCCGCCCGGGACCGCCCCTTGCCCGGAATGGCGCATCCGTAGGGGCGGCATTCTGCCGCCCGTCCCTGGCAGACGCGAATTTCCAACTATGAATCGCAGTGACAAAATACAGCGCCGGAATGACAGGAGTGGAGAGTTAAGCAAAAAATGGAGGTTTGTGAAAATGAAGAAAATTGGATTTTCGTCAGGTTGTTGGATTTTAGCAGGGATACTGATTTTGTCAATGGGCCTGACGGCATGCGGCGGATCGGGGGCCGGGAACGGATCCGGATCCTCGTCGCTGACGCTGACGGAAGGCGTGCTGAAGGTAGGCATGGAAGTGGGCTATCCTCCGATGGAGTATCTGGAGGAGGATGGGGTCACGGTGACCGGCTTCGATTATGAGGTGGCTCAGGAGATCGCCGGGAAGCTGGGCGTGGAGGTGGAGGTTGTGGATACCGCCTGGGACGGCATCTTCAGTTCCCTGGACAGCAACCGTTACGACTGCATCATTTCATCTGTGAGCATCACCCCGTCCCGGCAGGAAGCTTATATTTTGACCCGGCCTTATATCGCCAACGCCATCGTCATCGTCGCCAGAAACGACGAGCAAATCGCGTCGCCGGAGGATTTGGCCGGGCTCCGGGTGGCGACCCAGACCGAGACCACGGCGGACGAATATATGCGGGAGCTGCGGGACGGCGGGCTGGCAGTGGCGGATGAGGATTATTTCGTATATGACAAGATCATTCAATGCTTCGACGAGCTGCTGCTGAACCGGGTGGACGCGGTGATGGTAGACAGCGTGGTGGCCGCGTACTACATGGGATCCAACTCGGACAAGCTGAAAATCAAGTGGGAGAACGACACGGCGGAACCGCTGGGCATCTGTCTGAAGAAGGGCAACGACGCCCTGACCGCGGAAATCGAGCGGATCGTGGACGAGCTCTACGCTGACGGAACCATGGCGGCTTTGGCGGAGAAATACTTTGGCCGGGATGTCACCGAGGGAGTGCGCTGAGGCGGCGCCGCGAATAAACGTAGGGAGGCCGGACGGTTATGCGGAATCTTGAACTGGTGATGGGGTGGCTGCCTTCTTTGATCTTCGCGTCGAGAATTACGATTTCGCTGTCGGTGATTTCTGTGGTCATCGGGATGCTGGCCGGCGTGTTCATCGCTCTCGGAAGGATATCGGCCAATGGGGCTTTGAGAAAGGCGTGCGGGATCTATATCTTTATTTTCAGGGGCACGCCGCTGTTAATGCAGCTCTTCTTTGTATGGTACGCGCTGCCGCTGGCGATACCGTGGCTGGCCATGCAAGACCGTTTTTTAGCGGCGTGTATCGCTTTCTCCATTAATTCGGCCGCGTATCAGGCGGAGATCATCCGGGCGGCCATTCAATCCATCGATCCGGGGCAAATGGAGGCGGCGAGGTCCCTGGGCCTGACTTACGGACAGGCCATGCGCCTGGTGATCATTCCTCAATCCATCAAGCGGCTGATCCCGCCGGTGGGCAACGAATTCATCATGGTGCTGAAGGATACTTCGCTGGTTTCCACCATCGCGCTGGTGGATCTGATGAAACACACCTCGCAGATACAGTCATCGGCGGCCACCGCTTTGGTGTACCTGCCTTCGGCCTGTTTGTATCTGATTTTTACGGCGGTGTTCACTTTTTTATTCAATTATCTGGAGAAGCGCCATTCCGTTTACGAATAGAGGGTGTGAAGATGGCTTTAATTGAGATTGAGAATATCAGCAAGAGTTTTGGCGCGCTGAATGTCCTTAAAGATATCTCTCTGTCGGTGGAGCAGGGCGAGGTGGTCTGTATCATCGGCCCCTCCGGCGCGGGCAAATCGACTTTTTTGCGTTCGCTCAATCATCTGGAGACGATTTCCGACGGGCGGATCTATATTGACGGGAAGCTTCTGGACGACCGGAAGGACGGCGTGAACCGTTCGCCCCTCACCAAAAAGGAAGAGAGCGATATTCTGCTTGAGATGGAAATCGTGTTTCAGCGGTTTAATCTGTTCCCGCATATGACCACTTTGGAGAATGTGATGCTGGCGCCGGTGCATGTGCGGAAGCAGCCGAAGGAGGCGGCGCGGGCGGCCGCCGTGGACTTAATCGAGAAAGTGGGCTTGTCGGATAAGCTGGATGTGTTTCCGTCCAAGCTTTCCGGGGGGCAGCAGCAGCGGGTGGCCATTGCCCGGGCGCTGGCTATGAATCCGAAGATCATGCTGTTCGACGAGCCGACCTCCGCGCTGGATCCGGAACTGGTGGGCGAGGTGCTGGCCGTCATCAAAAAACTCGCGTCCGAGGGGATGACCATGCTGGTCGTGACCCATGAGATCGGTTTTGCCCGGGATGTGGCGGACAAAGTGGTGTTCATGTATGACGGGATCATATTGGAGGAAGGGGCGCCGGCGGAGTTGTTTGCCAAACCAAAGCATGAAAGGACAAAGGCGTTTTTACAGGCGGTGTTGTGAAGAGAGAGAACAATAGAGGGAACGGACGCCGCCTGTCGCGGAAACAAGTGCTGGCGACGCTGGGGCTGCTGGTCACCTCCATTATATGGGGAAGCGGCTTTGTGGTGATGAAGCGTTCGGTGGAAGACGCAGGCCCGCTCTATTTGCTGGCCTGGCGGTTTACCGTGGCCGCGGCGTGCTTATTGGTCTTTTTCTTTCCGGAGCTCAGGCGCCTCCGGAAATCGGACCTGCGGCCCGGCGTCATCATCGGTTTCTGGCTTTTTGTAAGTTACCTGACTCAGACTTATGGGATCAAGTACACCACGGCCAGCAACAATGCCTTCATTACGGCTTTCTATGTGATTCTGGTGCCATTCATCCATCCTCTGCTTAACCGCGGCGGCGGGCGGCTGCGGGGGCGCCATTTGGCCGCCGCTTTTACGGCGATCTTTGGCATCGGGCTGCTGTCCCTGGACAGTACTTTCACGATCCGGCTGGGAGACGGGCTGACGTTCCTGTGCAGCATATGCTACGCGGTGCATATGGTATTGCTCGGACGCTGCGCGCCGGACCACCGCCCGATTATTTTGACGATGCTGCAAATGGCCGTATGCGCGGCGCTGTCCTGGATTGCCGCGCCCATTTTTGAGGGGCGGCCGCCGTGGGAAAGCCTGACGCCCTCTTTTGCCGCGGGGATATTGTACTTGGGCATATTCAGCACCATGGTGTGTTTCTTGCTGCAAACATGGGGACAGAGATACTTGCCCCCCCAGGCGGCATCCATTTTATTATCGATGGAATGCGTCTTTGGCGCGGCTTTCTCGATTTTTTTCCTGGACGACCCGTTCACCGTCCGGAT
>JAISDM010000146.1 GCA_031264885.1 Peptococcaceae bacterium
TTCGCGGCAAAGCGACTCCCGGTTTGCGCGGCGCCGCGTCCAGGTGGGGGGCAGGCGCCGGGCGTCGCCTAAGCCCAGCAGAATATCGAGAATATGCAGAACCGGCTTGCCGGCCCGGGCAAAGGTATCCCGGCAGTTCGCGCAATAGGTCACATAAACCGTCTCCGGATCGGCTTGCCGGCCCCCGGTCACAGCGCGGGCCATAGCGGGGTTCGCAATCTCATACTGCCCGCCCCACCCGCAGCAAACGGCGTCCGCGGATTCCGGCGGATCGGGCGAAAGCGCGCAGCCCGCGGCGGCGGCAAGCCTCCGCACGCTCCGCTGTGTCTCGGGATCGAAGCGGCTTGAGCATGGGTCAAAAATACTCACGGCCAGCCCCTCCCCGGCGGGCGCGGCGTCCCATTCCATCTGATAAAGCGAAACCGTTTTGATCTCCGGCAGGGTTTCGGCCAGCATCTTCCCGCAGGTAGCGCAGGCGCAGATGAGGACGGGTTCCCCCAGCCTCCGCCACACCTCCCTGAGACGGTCCAAGACCTCGGCGTGAAGCGCCTCGTCGCCCGCCCAATAAGCGGGAGCGCCGCAGCAAGCCGCCAGAAGGCCCACCGTGGGTTTCGTCCGTTTTAACCGCTCATAGGCAAGGGTTACATACCGCGGATCGGAAGCCCCCAACTGGCAGCCGGGGAAAAACACGTACCCGCGTTCCCCGTTATCCTCAGCCCCTTTTACGATCATCGCGGTTTCGCCGTTGGCATGCGCCATATCCTCCAGCCAAAAAGCGGAGAACACCTTCGGCATCTCGCCTTTTTTCACCATGACCCGGCGGGCGTCGAGAATCAAAGCCTTGACGTCCACATTCCGCGGGCAAACCTCGCCGCAGACGCCGCATTGATCGCAGCTGGCCAGCATGCGGGTGGCCAAGTGGTGGTAAAACAGGTCGGTGGCCCAAACCGTACCTTCCGTCATCTCGGCGATCTTATCGGGATAGCGCCGGTAAAAAGCCATCAGCGGGCATTTGCGCTGGCATATATCGCAGTCGCAGCGCAGACAGCGCCCGGCCTCGGCCAGAGCCTGCGCCTGGGTGTAGAGCCCGCCGGCCTCCGGCTCCACCGCCGGCAAATAAACCAGCTTCACGGGATCCGGCCGGTTCCCGACGGGAAGCGGCGGCACATCGTCCTCCATGCGGCCGGTTTTGAGATAGCCCTCGATCCGCTCAGCGGCGTCCCTGCCGTCGCGGATGGCGCTCACAGCGTCTCCCCCCAGAATGCTTCCGCCGATAAACACGCCGTCCGCGGAGGTGAAGTATCCCCGCCTCCCCTCAAGCGCGCCGAAATCCTCGCCGCCCTGCCCGGTGGCGATGTAAACAGCGTCGGCCTCCATCCGGGAGAGACCGGTGATCTTCGTTCCGCCCTTGAATTCCCATTTCTCCTGCCCGAACTGGTTCTCAATGTCCGCGAGGAATATCTCCCTCTCAGGCAAGTCAAGAAGGGAGCCGCCTATGCTCTCCCTCTGATCGAAGACGGTCACCCGGTATTTCCGCGAGGCCAGCCGGAGCGCGCAGGCAAGCCCACCGGGCCCGGCGCCGATTATGACGACACTCTTGCCTTTGTCCGGCACGTTCAGCCTGACCGGCGCCTTCTGCCGGGCAAACTGTACCGCGGCAAGCTCCAGCAAGTTCCTCCGCACCGGCGCGTCCGTCTCTTTCCGGCAGCACCCGCCGCGGCAGGCGGCGGAACACAGCCGGGAAACGATCTCGGGAAAAAGCACCGTATCGCGGTATACGCGGTAAGCGGCGTCGAACCTGCCGCGGATCAGTTTTTCCGTAAAATCGCGCACATCGAAGCGAAAGGGACAGAGTCCGGCGCAGTCAGGTAAATTACCGTGTATGCAGTTTTTGGTCATATCCCGGTAGTAGCCCATACATAACCCCCTCAGGATTATTCAAACCGGCGCGGGGAGCCCGCGCCGGATCGAGAACCCATATTGTCAGACCGCCGTCATCAGGAGGGAGGCCCGCCCATGACGCGGGGCGCCACGGGGTTGGCGATTACGTCGTCCACGGTGTCCCAGAAATCCGATCCCATATAATAAGGCTCGGGGGGCTCCGTCTTTCCGCCGGCGGCCACAACCGCCAGGCCCGCCTTGATTTTTTCCGGGCCGGCGGGCAGTTCATAGACGCGCACGCCGCAGGCGTTGTAGATCGCGTTCAGAATCGCCACATGCCCGCTGGACTGGAACATCTCGGAGCAGCCGGCGGACCCGAAGGGCGTCAGCCTCCGCGGATGGTCGAGGAAGTGGATGTCGATCCTGTCGGGAACGTCCACAGCCGTAGGCACACCGCTGCCTGCCAGGTTAGAGTGTTTTTTCACATCGTCGTAATCCTCGGAGAGGGCGAAACCGACCGAATGGGATAAGCCGCCGTATCCCTGGCCCAGAACAGCGTTCAGCGCCCCGGGGACGCCGATATCGCAGACACAGTCTATCCCCAGACATTTCACCTGGCCGCTCTGTGTGTCCACCTCTACCTCCGCCAGGTTCAGACAGTACATAAATGTGGGCAGCGGAGAACCCTCGCCCGTGTTGGGATCCAGGTCGTCCAAATCATCATGGGCGCTGTTGTCATAGCGCGTCTCAAAGGTGGTGGCCAAGTCCGCCGCCTTCATCTCATCGTAGCTCCGGAAGCCGCCCTCTTCCTTGCGGCGGGCGTCCAGCATCATCGCCGCCGCGCGCACGATGGCGTTGCCGTTCATCATATGGGAACGGCTGCCCGCCGCCGGCCCGCTGTCCGGACAGGTCTTGGTGTCGTTGGTGCGGATATGCACCTGATCAGGCGTCAGTTTCAGCTCCTTGAGCGCCGTCAGGGTCAGGGTCAAGTTGCCGACGTCGCCGCCCTGGCCCATCTCCTCCCAGGTATTGTAGACGGCCACGCTGTCGTCCGGCAGCAGTTCCAAGCGGACGCCCGCGCTGTCCATACGGCCGGTGGAGCAGTTGTAACCGCCGAAAGAGATGCCGACGCCGCGGCGCTTCTCCGGCGTATCCGCCGCTTTCGCCCTAGCCAGCGCAGCTTCGTAAAGCGGACGGGCTTTGTCCAGCAATTCCACCGCCGAAATCTCACGGAAAGGCCGGCTGTTCATATTCAAATCGCCGGGCCGGGCCGCGTTGATATAGCGAAACTCCAGGGGGTCGATGCCGGCCTTCTCGGCGAGCATATCCATCATGCTTTCCGAGCAGGTAAATGTCTGGGGCCCGCCATAACCGCGATAAGTAATCTCATAATTGTGATTCGTGAACGCCTCGCGGTTCAGCCCCACGATATTGGGAATATTGTAGGGCCAGCCGCAGTAGATGGCCATCCTCTGCATCAGTCCCTCGCCAAAGCCGGCGTAAGGCCCGATGTCCACACCTTGATCATATTGGAAAGCGGTGATCTTGCCCTTCTCATCGCAAGCCATCGTAGCGTTCGAATAGGATGGGGCGCGCTTCCCGGAGAAATGCTGAAACTCCTCCCAGCTGAACGAGAGGGAAACCGGCCTGCCCGTGGCCACCGTAGCGAAGGCGCAGAGCGCCCAGGACGCGGCGGACATGGCCCAGCCGAAAGCGGCGCCGGTGGGATTCTGTATGATCCGGATGTTAAAGGGATCCAGCCCCAAGGCGCCCGCCATCATAAAGCGGTTCCCCGTGACGAGCTGCGACTTGCACTGGATGGTGAGCATGCCGTCCGTGTCATAATAACTCTGTATAACATCGCCCTCGATGCTGAGATGAGGCTCGCGGGTGGAATGGAAGGAACCCGTGACCGAATGCGCCGATTTCGCGATGGTCTCCGGAATGTTCTGGTAGTCGCCCTTCAAGACAGGCTGCATCCCATACTGGTTGGGCGCGCCTTCCTGGACGCTCACGGCGCCGGGCGCGACGGCGTCCAAGTAGTTCAGATATTCGGGCAGCTGCTCCAGCTCCACCTTCACCGCCTGAGCCGCCGCCCGGGCGTGGGCGTTTGTATCGGCAAGCACCAGCGCCACCACGTCGCCGTAACGGCGGATCTTCTTGTTCGCCAGCACCGGCTGCGAAGGCGCGGGGCATTTGGACCGGGCATGGGACGTCATCCCCCCCAGTTCGTTAGGCCCGGTGATGTCCTTCGCGGTCAAAACCCGGAACACCCCCGGCATCTTCTCGGCTTCCTGGGTGTCAATGGAAAGGATGTTGGCGTGATGCGCCAGCTTCGGCTGCACGATGGCCGCGTAAAGGGTTTCGCCCGGCATCTTAAGCGCGATGTCGTCCCCGTAATCGCACAGGCCCGTGACCTTTGACAGCGCGTCGGGCCGCGGAATGGCGGTGCCGTAATATTCCCCGTCTTCCGGCGGCCGGTAGGTAATATCTTCGACGGTGAGTTCTCCCCGAACCACCTTGGCCGCCAGCATCACCGCGTCGACAATCTGTTTGTAGCCGGTGCAGCGGCAGATATTGCGATGCCGCCGGAACCATTCGCGAACCTCGGCGCGGCTGGGATCCGGATTCTTCAAAAGCAGCGCGTAAGCGGACACGACAAAACCGGGGGTGCAGAATCCGCACTGCACTCCGCCGCACGTCATCAAGGCTACCTGGATAGGGTGCAGGTGAGTGGGCGTACCGATGCCCTCGACGGTTATAATCTCGCTGTACTCCTCGATGTTCTTCATTTTTCTCGTACAGGAGCGCGCCAAATCGCCGTTCACAATTACCGAACACGCGCCGCAGACGCCTGTTCCGCAGCCGACCTTCACCCCCGTGAGTCCGAGGCGCCGAAGCACATCCGCCAGACTGTCGGTTTCCGGATTGACCACCGACATGCGCTTAGCGCCGTTGACAGTCAGCCAGATTTTATTCAATTGTGCTGTCTGAGACATTAACCTTCCTCCTCCAAAGATTCATTAGATTCATTTTTTTCGGAAGCGGAAATCGGCGCCACGCCCGAGTCAGCCGGCGTGAGGTCAATCAAAAAGCGCTTCCGGGTTCCGGTCATACCGTCCTCCTTTCGCGGCGAAATCATAACCAGCATTCATAACTAACATATAATTTAGAATATTATATCATCTTAAATAACAAATTGAAAGTAAAACTCAATAAATTACACATCTTTTTTGCCGGCGCCTAAAAGTTTCAGATACACGTCCTCCATCAGCGCGTCGCACACAGCCGCCGAAGCGAAATATATAAAATTCGCGTCATGCTCAGGTCTGCTCCTGTTGCGGGCGTACAGAGCCAGCGACTCCTCAAAGAACGCCCTGACGTCCTCCTCCAGCCGCGGAAGCCTGGGATTGCCGCGCCGCGAGTGCAAAAACGCCTGATAGAGCGCCCTTTCATATTGATAATGCTGAACCGTCTTGTGAAACAATTTTTCATTATAATGCACATACGTAAAAAAATCCCCCGTGTAATGGAGCATCATGCCCAATTTATAGCTGAATACATTCAAACTGTGAAACAGGCGCGCCTTCTTCATGGCCTTCCAGTCCCGGTAAAAATACGGGAAACTGTCCCTATACGTATGCGGTATTTTTTTCTGGGACCGGAACTTCAAATCCGGCCTGATATTCCCATAATAAAAATATCCCTCGCTGAGTTTTACCTTGTATTTCTTATAAATATGGCGCTCCATAGCGGCCGCGACAAACAAATGGGTCTGCACATTCATAAGGAGAATCTCCTTTTTTTATTACCCTTACTCTATCAAATTCCCGGCAGACCGTCAACAGCAAAGCTATCTCCGTGATTCACGATTCGGCAAGTCTTCCCCTGCCCCTCCATACAATACAAAACGGGAGACGGCATTCTGCCGCCTCCCGTCTTGTCTCTGATATACTCTGATATTACTATACGCCCTGGATGACAATGGTTTTGCGCTGGGAAAGCTCATCGAGAATATCATGGATGCCCTCGCGGCCCAGCCCGCTCTTTTTATAGCCGCCGAAAGGCGCGGTGTCTCTTCTCCAGAAAGACCCCCCGTTCGCCACCACAGTCCCCGCCTCAATACGCTGCGCCAGGCGAATGCTTCTCTGCAAATCGCCGGACAAAATGCTGGCGTTCAGGCCGTAACTGGTCTGATTGGCGACCTCAATCGCCTCATCCTCACTGGCAAAACCTATGATCGGGAAGACCGGGCCGAATACCTCCATATCCTTCGCGATATCCATATCCCTGGTCACGCCTGTAAGCACCGCGGGGGTTATAAACGCGCCGTTGCGCACGCCGCCGAGAGCCAGGACCGCGCCTTGAGCAACCGTGGTTTCAATCTGCGATTCCACCTTCTTGGCCGCTTTTTCGCTGACGAGGGGCCCCACCACGGTATCCTGCAATAAAGGATCCCCCACGGGCAGGTCTTTTAACGCCTGCATCAATCCCTGAGTGAATTGCTCCTTCACCGACTCATGAACCAGCAGCCGTTTTTGTATGCAGCACACCTGGCCCGCGTTGATGATGCGGGACATGGCTTCTTTGACCGCGCGGCCGATGTCGGCGTCCTCGCAGATAATCATCGGATCGTTTCCGCCAAGCTCAAGCATCACGCGGTGCATATGTTTCGCCGAGGTTTCCACCAGCTTAATTCCGGTGGCCGTGCTTCCCGTGAAGCTGATCGCGTCGATTCTGTCAGTGTCGACCAGCCAGTCCGAGATCTTTCCGCCGGGGCCGGATATGGCTTGGAGCACACCGTCGGGGAAACCCGCTTCCTGCAGGATCTCCACATAACGCAGCACATACAGCGGAACATCGCTGGGCGCGTGAACGATCACGGCGTTGCCCGCCGCCAGCGCCGGCGCCACCTTATAAGTCAGGATTCCGGCGGGAAAATTAAACGGCGAGACAGCGAACACAACCCCCAGCGGCTCATAAACAGTCACCGCAAGATCGCCCAGACTCCCTTCCGCGTCGTTATTTCCAAAAACAGTTCCGTATTTGTGCATGGCCGCGGCCGCCGTATTGCGAATCAGCGGCGCGATGCCGAAGGTCTCCCCCGTGGCCATTCCGATGGGCTTGCCCATTTCCTGAACCATCAGCTCGCCCAGTTCCTTCACATGTTCCCCAAAGAGATCCGCCCCCTTGGTGAGGATATTCAG
>JAISDM010000229.1 GCA_031264885.1 Peptococcaceae bacterium
CGGGCCAGACCGTCCGAAAACGTACCCTAAATATTGCCAACACACAATATATGGGGTCATTCGGTTGAAACGACACGCTATATATTGCGTTAACAATGCGATTTTTGACGTTTTCGGACAGTCTAGGGCGGCAGGATGCCGCCCCTACATATACATTATTCACGATACCGTAGGGGCGGCATCCTGCCGCCCGTGACCGGCGCGGGACGCGGGACCGGCGCGGGACGCGGGACCGGCGCGGGGGCCCGATGCGGCGCGGGGCGGGGCAGGCGTGGTGCCGTAGGGGCGGCATTCTGCCGCCCGGGACCGTCCGAAAACCATTATATCTTGCCGTTCCGGCGCTGTATTTTTGTCGTTCCGGGCTTGACCTGGCGGGGTCTGTAAATGAGCAGGTATAGGATCATTCCCAATACGGCGGCCAATATGACATCCGCCGCGGAATGCTGCTTGATCAGAACCGTGGACAGGCAAATCAGGATCATGAGGACTCCGGACAGGAATTTTAGTTTTTTCATATGGACAAATTTAGGCGAGCGCAGAATGGCGAAATGAATGCCCATGGTGTTCAGCACATGAATGCTGGGCAGACAGTTGTTGGGCGGATCCAAATCGTAAACGAACCGCAGTATCCGCTGCGCGGGGCTGTGACCCACGATCTCCGGCCGCAGCTGATTGCCGTAAGGGAACAGGGTGTAGCAGAGCATGGAGATGCTCATGCCGCAGAGGATAAAAAATCCGGCCCGGATGAAATCCGCCCGTGAGTATATAAAGAAGTATGACAGCACAATGGCCATGTAAATAAACCAGGAAAGATAGGGGATCACGAAGAAGGGCGTGAAGGGAATGTAATCGTCGATTTTCATATCAACAAAATACCGGGGCGTATTGTTCTTTTGAAGATAATAAAACCACAGCAGCACCAGGGTCATGCAAAATATCAGGACTGCGCAGGGATGCGCCTTGATCCAGTAACGCGCTTTCTTCACGGATACCTCCTCAGGAATGATTCGACATGATTCGACGTTTTTCATTATACCAGCAGCGGGCGCGGATCCGCAAGTCCATTTTGTGATCTTTCCGCGATTCGCGGGCGCGTGGGCGGTTACTGTTCACAGGGGATACCTATACCGTAGGGGCGGCATCCTGCCGCCCGTCTGTGGACAGACGCACCACAGACGCGAATTTTCGCGGCCGCGAACTTATTTTCTTGTATTTCGCGGCGGCCAGTGATAAAATATGCTTGTTGCCGCCGCGTTGGAAGACGCGGTTTCCTTGCAGGTCATAAGGTCGCGTGACATACGCCGCATTTTACGCCGCAGGCGCTTTGGCCTTGCATGTCCTCCGCCGCCCATCCGGCGACCAGCGTCAGCGCCGGCAAAACGCTCTTTCCTTTTTCGGTCAAGGTGTACTCTACCCTGGGCGGCACTTCGTTGTATTGCTTCCGGCGGAGAATTCCGGCGGCTTCCAGGTCTTTCAGGGATTGCGACAGCATCACGTTTGTAACGCTCCCCAGTTTCCTTTTGATGGAGCTGTACCTTAATGGGGTTCCGTCGGACAGCATACATACGATGGGCAGTTTCCATTTGCCGCCGAACATGCTCATCATATAGCGGATGGGGCAGAGCAATTTCCCCGCCGGCTGCCCTGTGTCGTTCTTTTTTACAGCGCGCATCCAATCTCCACCGCCTTCCGTTGTTCAACAGTGTTTTTCTCTCGCGTTTTTCGCTAATATTCTCAATAGTATGTTTTTTGATACCTTATACGTTTAATCTGCGTTATTGCGTATTTCTTATTTTGTAATAAAATTATACCACGGGTTCGTCCTGAACGCGAGTATTTTTCAAACGGATATCTTTTTTTCTGAGCAGGCTTGCCGCCTTTGTGTTAGAAGAAACAAACAGGATGGCCGCTCGGAGGAACAAAATCAGGTTTTAATTAAGAAGGAGGTTTCCATGAAGAAAATCTTAAAACCGGTGTTCATCGTCTTGGGCTTTGTGTCCCTCGGGCTGGGACTCGTGGGCGTCGCGCTGCCTGTGCTGCCAACCACGCCTTTCCTGCTGCTGACGGCTTTCTGCTTCGCGCAGGGCTCGGAGCGATTCCACCGCTGGTTCACCGGCACGAAGCTCTATCGGAATCATCTGGACGATTTCGTGAAGACCAAGTCCATGACCGTGCGGACAAAGGCTTCGATCCTGACCGCCGTCAGTGTGCTCCTGCCGCTGGCGATGTACTTTGTCCCTTACCCCCACGCGCGTATCTTGCTCGCCGTCGTACTCGCCTGGCATTGGTGGTATTTCCTTTTTCGCGTCAAAACCTTGCGGGGGAAGCCGCCGGATGATTCGGCGCCGGGCGCGGGCGGCGGCGGCGCGGCGGGCGGCGGTGTGACGCGGTCGGGTGAGGCCGCAAATTCGGGCAGTGGCGCCGGCGCGGCGGGCGATGCCGCAGATCCGGGCGGTGGGGACCGCGCGGGCGCTGTCGCCGACACGGCGGGCGGCATGACTGACAGGCGCCTCCTGCGCTTTGCGGCGGGCGCGCGGAAGTACATTTTCCTGAACGTACTCGCGCGGTGGGTCGGGCTGCTTCTCGGGGCCTTCGTCGTGTTCACCGCCGCGCGGCTCATCGCGGACGCTTTTGCTGTGCCTTTCGGCGCCGGCCCCGCCGCCGCTCTGCCCGTTTTGCCTGCTCTCGGCGTCTGCGCCGCGGCGGCGGTCTTGCGCGCGCTGTGCGAGTTCCTGGCCTCGAAGGCGGCCTTCCGGGCGTCGGCGGGGGTGAGGAAGAAGCTGCGCGCGGCGCTGTATGACAAGCTTCTCACCCTCGGCGGGAGCGGCGCGGGCGGCGCGGAGGCTGTGCAGGTGGCCGTCGAGGGCGTCGATCAAATCGAGAATTACTTCGGGAAGTACCTGCCGCAGCTTTTTTACGGTGTGGCGGCGCCTTTGACGCTGTTCGTCCTGCTGGCGCCCGTGAGCCTTTCGGCGGCGGCCGTGCTGCTCGTCTGCACGCCGCTCATTCCCCTCCTGATTTTGCTGATCATGAAGATGGCGCGGAGGATGATGCGCGGGCAGCTCAAATCGTATACGTCCCTCGGCGATTTTTTCCTCGAAAGTCTGCGCGGTATGACGACGCTGAAGATCTATGACGCGGACGGACGGCGGCACGAAGAGATGAACGGTCTCGCGGAAGCCTTCCGGAAATCCACGATGCGCATCTTGCGCATGCAGCTCAATTCCATCGTACTGATGGACATCATCGCTTACGGCGGCGCGGCCCTCGGCGCCATACTCGCCGCGCGGGGCTTTCTCGCGGGCGATATAACACTCGCGGGCGCGGTGGCCATCGTTTTGCTCGCGGCGGAGTTCTTCATCCCGCTCAGGCAGCTGGGCTCCTATTTTCACGTCGCCATGAACGGCATTTCGGCCTGCGAACGCGTCTTCCAAATCCTCGACGCGCCCGTGCCCGCGGATGGGGAGGGCAGCCTGCCCGCCGGCGGTCTCGCGGCGGAGGCGGAGGATCTTTCCTTCACCTATGGCGAAGGGCGCGCGGCGGCCCTCTCACATGTGTCTTTCTCCGCGCCCGCGCGGGGTTTTACAGGAATCGCGGGCGCCTCGGGCAGCGGCAAGTCCACCGTCGCCCGTCTCCTTTCGGGCGGACTCTCGGGCAGGGGCTGTGAAGGGAATATTCGGATCGGCGGCGCGGAACTGCGCGGCGTAAAGCGTTCTGAGCTCAGGCAAAGGGTCTGTCTCGTGACCCACGAGGATTATGTCTTCACGGGTACGGTCGCGGAGAATCTGCGCATGGCGAAACCCGGCGCGGCGGCGGACGAGCTTGCGGAGGTTTTGCGAAAGGCGCGGCTTTACGATTTCTTCGCGGAGGCGGAGGGGCTTGACACGCGTATCGCCGAAAGCGGCGCGAACCTGTCGGGGGGGCAGAGGCAGCGTCTCTCCCTGGCGCGCGCGCTGCTCCGGGACGCGGATATATACATCTTCGACGAGGCGACCTCGAACATCGACCCCGAAAGCGAGGAGACTGTGCTGGCGGTCATACGCGAACTCGCGGGGACCAGGAATGTCGTCATGATTTCCCACCGTCTCGCGAACCTGACGGGCGCGGACGTCATATACGCAATGGAGGGCGGGCGCGTGGCGGAAGCGGGAACCCACGCGGAACTGCTGGCCGCAAACGGCGTCTACGCGCGGCTCTTCCGCGAGCAGAGGGCGCTTGAAGCCCACGCGGCGGGAGAAACCGCCGGCGGCGGCGGCGGACAGCGAACGGACGCGGGCAGCGCAGGTAACCCGGGCGGTATGAACGGTTCCGCGAACAACCCGGACAACCCGGGTGGCACGGGCGGTTCCGCGGGTAACCTGGACAATCCGGGCGGTTCCGCGGTATGGGCATGAGGGGGGACGCGGATATGAACAACAGAGAAAGCATCAATACTGAAGCGAAAAAAACGGCGGCGCTCCGGCGCAAACCGGGGGTCGTCCTGAGGCTCGCGTCTTTCGTGAGACCGATGGCCGGCGTCATGATTCTCGCGATTTTGCTCGGCGCGGCGGGACATGTCTCCGCGATCCTTTTGCCCGTACTCGGCGGCTTCGCGCTGCTTTCGGCGGGCGGCGCCGGCGCGGCGGCGGGACTCGGCGGTCTTTTCGCCGTTTTGATCGTCTGCGCCGCGCTGCGCGGTCTGCTCCGCTACGCCGAACAGCTTTGCAACCACTATATCGCCTTCAAACTGCTGGCGGAACTCAGGGACAGGGTGTTCGCCGCCCTGCGGCGCCTCTGCCCCGCGAAACTCGAGTGCCGGGAAAAAGGCGACTTGATCGCCGTGATCACGGGGGACATCGAACTGCTTGAGGTATTCTACGCGCACACCATATCCCCTGTCTCCATCGCCGTTCTCATCACGGCGGCCACAGCCCTGTTCATCGGGAGCTTCCATCCATTGCTCGGTCTCGCCGCCCTCTGTTCCCATCTCATCGCCGGCGTACTCGTTCCGTGCGTCGCCTCCCGCTTTGGACGGGGCGCGGCGGGGCGGCTGCGCGAGACAGCGGGGCGGCTTTCGTCCTATTATCTCGACAGTCTGCGCGGCATGCGCGAAATCCTCGGCATGGGGGCCGGCGAAGCGCGAAAGGACGGCATTGGCCGCATGAGCGACGAGATGGAGCGGCTGCAAAGGCCCGCGAAGGGCAAGGAGGGCGCCGTGTCCGCCGTCTCGGGTCTCTTCGTGACACTCTGTTCGCTCTGGATGCTGGCGCTTTCGTACACGCTCTTCCGAAACGGCGCCGTGGGCCTGGAAGGCGTACTCATCCCATTTATCGCGCTTTTTTCATCCTTTGGCCCGGCGCTGGCGCTGGCGAACCTGTCGGCGGGTCTGCCCCCGGTCTTCGCGGCGGCGCGGCGGGTGTTCGCTTTGCTGGATGAAACGCCCGAGACGGCGGACGTCGTGGGTGAAAAAACGCCGGCTTTCGACGGCGCGGAATGCCGGGGACTCACCTTCGGCTACGCGGCGGGCGATCCCGTGCTGCGGGATATATCGGCGGTTTTTTCAAAAGGCGGCATAACGAGTGTAACCGGGCGCAGCGGCTCGGGGAAGTCCACGCTTCTGCGGCTTCTCATGCGCTTCTGGCAGCCGCCCGCGGATTCGGTTTTTGTCTCGCGGGAGGACATAAACAACGTGGACACGGCGCACCTGCGCGCGCTGGAAGGCTTGATGACGCAGGAAACGGACATCTTCTCGGACACGGTCGAAAACAACATCAAAACGGGGAAGCCGGACGCGACGCGCGAGACAGTGGTCGCCGCGGCGAAGAAGGCGGCCTTGCACGATTTTGTCATGACGCTGCCCGAGGGCTACGACACGCGCGTCGGCGGCACAGGCGCGGCCTGCGCGGACGCGGCGCTCTCGGGCGGCGAGCGCCAGCGGATCGGTCTCGCGCGCGCCTTCCTGCATGACGCGCCGTTCCTGCTGCTCGACGAGCCCACGAGCAATCTCGACAGCTTGAACGAGGGGATGATCCTGAAAGCCCTGCGCGACGAAGGGGCGGCCCGCACGGTGGCGCTCGTTTCACACAGGAAATCGACGCGGGGGATCGCGGACAGGGTATACTCCGCGGACAGCGGCAGGCTCTCGTGACGGATAGGATGCCATGGAATTAAATGTAAAAATTCGTGATTGGCTACTCTGCGATTCGTAGTCTGGAAATTCACGTCTGGCGGACGGGCGGCAGGATGCCGCCCCTACGATACCGTGTATAACGCGTCTGTAGGGGCGGCATTCTGCCGCCTGGGACCGTCCGGAAACGACAAAAATCGAATCGTTAACACAACATGGAAACGCACCCTAAATATTGCTGGACTTGATTCGGAATCCAGGTTCCATTTTTTTAGTTTCTGGGACAAGCCCAGAATGACAAGATATGATAGTTTCCAGACAGTCTGGCCCGAAACCCCGGATTCGCTCATGCCTGCTCGGCGTGGTTCACTAAATCACGCCAAACTACGAATCGCAGTTACTATTGAATTCGTTTTTAAATCGGATCATTCGATGCCTTGGATTGTTTCCATGGGGAGGTCAGTGACTCTCGCGATTTTTTCCAAACTGTCTCCCTCTCGGATCATTTTTCTCGCAACTTGAAGCTGATTTTGTTCGATGCCGTCTTCTTTGCCTTCTTCATAATAAACTTTTATGGCGTCTTCCATATTGAATTCAGTAAACAACATATTGACCACCTCCGAACCGTTTCTCTTTAGAAATTCTCTCATAATATCATGTCGAATGCAATAGATAATTGATTCCCTGATCGCTTTTTTCAAGGTCATACCATTGGATTTATTCTCCCGAACGCGGGCGATGAACGCGGCGTATTCGCTTAATGATTGGCTTTTTTTGAGAATTTGGGGACTGTGGTTCTGATTGATGTTATGGATATTCCTCTTTAACCCGATACCAATACGAATAGACCGTTTCATACCCAAGTTTCGTGTACAGATTGACCGCCTTGCGATTGTCCCGCACCACTTGCAAATAGGCCGTATGAGCGCCAAGACGTTTGGCGGCCGCCAAAAGCGATTCGCATATTTCCGCGCCGAAGCCTTTGCCGCGCTGTGCCTCATCTACTACGATGTTCAGCAGCGCCATGTACCCGCGTTCGATTACCGCCGATCCACAGGCGACGGCTGCGCCGTTTTTTACAATCCGGCCGCAAATCATGGTGTTCTTCACGTTTGCAAGTATTTGCCCGGCGGTGGTCATTTTAACTTTGTCGGTATAACGGCTGAAAGTAAAATACGCGTTCAGCCAATCGCCGTCGGCGTGGTCTGTCATAACGAAGTCGCCGGACGCGAAATCCTTGTCCTGTAAATCCATGTTCATGACGTATGTGGGCGTGACAACCGCGTAACCGCGTTCGTCGAGCGCCTTGCCGATGTTCGGGTCGGAGCCGTCGGTCAGCTTGTAGACGGCAGGCAGTCCCTGCGCGAAATAACGTTTTTCGCACTCGGCTATTTTAATCCGCGGGTCGAGCGCAGACGGATAGAGCGGATTGACGGAATTGGCTCTGTGTGTATATCCGTTGGCGAACCGCAGCGCCCAGCCGTCGTAAAACTGTGTTTGCAGCGCGGGATGCGCGTTGAGGGAGAGTTCCTCATATAATAAAATGTTATCCATTAACAAAACTTTATCCGTCGTCACGAGATCCTCCTTGGGATTTGGGTTTTTGTAATTCTGTGAATATGGGTCTAAAGCCGTATTTTGCATAGAAACCAAACGCTTCTTCATTGCCGGCCGCGACTTTAATGGTTACGTCTGTTACATCATTACGCGAATGGATCCAGTCAAGCGATTTTTCCACTAACGCGCTGCCGATACGCTGTTTGCGATAGTTAGGCTTTACGTAGATGGAATCTATTTCTCCGATATTATCCACAACGCTTGATACGCAGTATCCGATTTTTTTGTCGCGGTCATAAGCTATGACTATGAACAATTTCCCTTTGCCCGCGCGGGAAAAAAGCGACTGTTTTCTTTGGCGGAACGTAAAATCTTTGTAGCGGTGTTTGAAGTCGAGCGATTTTTCAAAATGGACTTGATTCAGCTGAATCCATAATTCTTCAATATCGTCAATAAGCGTTTCGTTGCCGGTAAAATATGAAATCTCGTTATTCATACTTCTTCACACTGCCCAAGCCGGCGCGTGTCATATCGTTTGTCATAGGCCGCGCCGTTATCTTGAAGGGTATCTCCTTTCTGCCGCTCACCGCTTTCGCGAATACAATGAAAGCCGCTGTCATCAATTCCATCTCGCCGCACACAGCCTCGAAATCGCGTTTCA
>JAISDM010000041.1 GCA_031264885.1 Peptococcaceae bacterium
ACGGACAGCGCGGGTAAAATTCTCGTCGGCAATCTCCCCGAGGGCGCGTATGTGGTCAGCGAAATTCAAGCCCCGGCGGGCTATATGCTGGACAATGCGCCGCAGACCATCGTCATTGAGGGTGGCAAATTGCACAACATGGAGTTTCTGGATAAACCCCTCAGTGGGATCGAAATCCAGAAACTGAACGCTGTTACCCAAGCGCCGCTCTCAGGCGCCACGTTTGTGGTGGAACGCGATACCGGGGAGAAAATCGGGACATACCAAACCGACGCGGCGGGTAAAATTATCGTGCCTGATCTCGAAGCCGGAACGTATATCGTGAGTGAAACCGTCGCCCCAGCAGGCTATATCCTGGACGCGCGGCCTCAGACCGCCATCGTCAAAAGCGGCAGACTGACGGTGGTTGAATTCCTTAACCATCCGTTATCGGGGATCGAAATCATCAAAACGGACGCGTATACCCACGCGCCGCTTTCCGGCGCGGAATTTATTGTGGAGCGTCCGAACGGCGAGCGCGTCGGCAAATATTTGACCGACATCGCGGGCAAGATTCTCGTTCCTGATCTCGCGGAAGGCGTGTATATTGTCAGCGAGACTCAATCCCCCGCCGAATACGTCCTCGACGCGCAGCCACAAACGGTGGAGGTCAAGTCCGGCAGACTCGCCGTCGCGGAGTTTACGAATAAACCGTTCCCGTTCCTGTATATCAAAAAGGTGGACGCCAGTACGGGACAGCTTGTAGCAGGCGCTCAATTCACAGTGACAAACGCGAACGGCTTAATCATCGCCAACGTCACTTCCCTCGCAAGCGGCGCGGTCGCGGTCAAAGTCGCGCCGGGCGTCTATACGGTTACGGAAATTAAAGCCCCGGATGGCTACGAGTTGAACAATCCGACGCAAACGGTAGAAGTCTTTGCGGACGGACATACGGCGGATCACGCCAGCGGCGCGGCGACGGCAGGGAATTCCGCGGATTTTGCCAATAAGCCGCTCAACACGCTTGAAATCGTGAAACTGGACGCAGCGACCAAGAATCCGTTGCCCGGCGCGATGTTCACGGTGGATCGGGCCAACGGGGAACGTGTCGGCGCTTATCGCACCGACGCAAGCGGCAAAATTCTCATTCCCGACATTACGGAAGGAACCTATGTCATCTCCGAAACCGCTGCCCCGGACGGATATATCCTCAGCGAAAGCCCGAAATCCGTCAACATCCAGGGAGGCAAGCTCGTCAGCGTGGAATTCCTCAACAAACCGTTATCGGGGATCGAAATCGTGAAACTGGACGCCGTTACCCATGCCCCACTCACAGGCGCGGCGTTTACCGTGACAAAAGCGGATGGCGAGCGCATCGGCACATTCCGCACGGAAGCGGACGGCAAAATCCTCGTCCCCGATTTGGACGAAGGCGTATATGTGGTCGGCGAAATACAGGCCCCGGACGGCTACCTGATCGACGAAACGCCGAAAAATGTCACGGTCAAAAGCGGCAGATTGGCGGTGGTGGAGTTCGTCAACAGTCCCCTGTCCGGCGTACAAATCCTGAAAGTGGACAGTGTGACTAAGATTCCGCTCAAAGACGCGCGGTTCACGGTGTATAGGCAATCCGGCGCGATAGTCGGAACCTACGCCACCGACGCGGCGGGCATGATCATCATCGACCGGCTTGAGCCGGGCTGGTACAAAGCGGCAGAAACGAAAGCCCCGGACGGCTACATCCCGGACGGCACGGCGCGGGATTTTGAGATCGCCAGCGGCCAGTTTATAAAACTCATATTCGAGAACAAGCCGCTGGCATCCTTGCAGATCCGCAAGATCGACGCCATCAGCGGCGAACCACTCTCCGGCGCGGTATTTGAGATACGGGAACAAGGCGGCGCGTACATCGCCGAAGTCACCACGGACGCAAGCGGTTCCGCCAGTGTCGCAGAACTTGAGCCGAACTGGTACGTCATCGCCGAAATCAAAGCTCCGCAGGGCTATATCCTGGACGGCGCGGCAAAAACCGTCGAAGTCAAAGCCGTCACGCCTACGGTGGTCACAGTCGCCAATCAACCCTTGAGCGGCATCGAAATCATCAAACTGGACGCCGCCACTCACGTCCCACTGCCGGACGCCACATTCACCGTTGAGCGCCCGGACGGTGAGCGAATTGGGACATACCAGACCGACGCGGCAGGCAAAATCCTCGTGCCAGACTTGACCGAAGGAACCTATATCATCAGCGAAACCCTCGCCCCGAATGGCTACATCCTGGACGCCGCGCCGCGGACGGTCATCGTTCAATCCGGGAAATTAGCCGTCGCGGAGTTCGTCAATAATCCACTCGCGGGTTTGAAGATTATTAAGCTCGACAGCGCCACTCGCAGCCCCATTGAAGGCGTGGAATTCGCGGTCAGCAAAATGGACGGCGAGCGTGTCGAGGACGAATTCCGCGCGTCCGCTTTCAAGACCGACAGTACCGGGCAAATTTTTATCCCGCGGCTTGCGAACGGCTATTACAACGTTACGGAAACAAAGGCGGCAGACGGGTATCTGCCGGACTCCGAACCGAAAACCGTGCTGGTTGAATCCGGCAAAACCACGCTGCTCGAAGTGTTGAACACACCCATGAACGGCTTGCTCATCGTCAAGACCGACGAATCCACGGGCAGCTCCCTCGCTGGCGTTGTGTTTGACGTGCGCCGCGCAGACGGACAGTTTGTCACGGGGAGTATTCTCGACGGGAATCAGCCAGACACAGAAGCAAACTCACCGAACCGCGCGGCTTCACCCAATGGCGATATCACGGGCAGCTACACCACCGACGCCCAGGGCAGAATCCTCATCAACGGCTTACCGGCAGGCGTTTACCACATTACAGAACGCCAAACCCTTGCCGGCTACGAGCTGGATACGAATGTCCACTCCATCACCGTCACGCCGGGCAAACTCGCGGCGCTTCAACTCACCAACAGGCAAAAAGCCGGATTCCGGCTGCTGAAAATCGACAGCGTGACCAGGCGCGGAATCTATGGTGTGGAATTTATGGTTTTTGACGGCAATAACAAAGTCGTCGGCAACTACACTACCGACGACAAAGGCGTCATCGACTTCGACGGAATACTCACCGAAGGGCGCTATACGATCCGGGAAACCCGGCCCGCCGAAGGCTATTATGCCGACGATATGCCACGCACAGTGGAGTTCAAATCTGGCAGGACGACCGAGATCGTTTGGGAAAACACACCCGAGGCTGGCCAGATTCAAATCACCAAAAAATCCGCCGACGATAACGCCGTCAACGGTTTTCCGGCGGGCACACTCCTTCAAGGCGCGGTGTTTGAAATCTACGACCGGGCAAACAACCTGGTAGACACAGTAAAAAGCGATAAAAGCGGATTGGCTGTGTCAAAGGCGCTGCCCATCGGGCGCTATACGATCCGAGAATCACAGGCTCCGGCTTATTACTCGGCCATCCGGGACGCCATAGAAACGGAGATTGAGTTCTCCGGGCAGATTGTCCGGCTAGCAGTGTTAAATTCCAGCGCCTATACCCATGTGTCGGTAGTCAAACGCGGTTACACCGAGGTTGTGCCGGGTCAAAGCATTCGATACGACTTCAAAGATATCGGCAATAATTCAACCGCATCGCTTGACAGCTTTTATTGGAGGGACACCCTGCCCACGGACGCCGTCCGGCTCGACAAAATCATCACAGGCACATGGTCAGCCAGACTCAGTTATAAGATCGTTTACAAGACCAACGTCAGCAGCGGCGATTACCGCACATTGTCCGACAACCTGATCACGGACAAAATCCGCACGATTGATGCGTCGCCTGCGGCGTTGGGACTGGCGTCCAACGAATATGTCACCGAGTTTATGTTCGTGTTCGGTCGGGTTCCGGCAGGCTTCAAGCAGATCGACGCGCCTTATATCTACTGCAATGTATTACCCAATCTCGCCCACGAATACCGGTTCGCGAACAAAACCGATGTGGGCGGACTCTGGGGTGCAAACCAATGGGTTATGGCGAATGACCGATGGGTGACCGTCGTATACAGCAAGGCAACACCGCAGGTGTTGCCAAGAACAGGCTATTGATTACAATATTTAGCAATCGAAAAAATTTTCAGCTGTTCAACTGATTTGACACAGTGAAAGCGGATGATTTCAACGATCCGCCTTCATTGTTAGGGGGTGATTTTTATTTTAGACTGGATTTTCGAGGGCATCGCCACCTGGATCGCCAGTGTCGTCACCGGTGTCATGGACGCCATGGCGGCGATATTTCTTGACGCTTTAGGCACCGATATGACCGCGATGGAAGAATATTTCCCATTTGTGGCCAAGGCTTTTGTCATTATGCAGTATACCGCCTGGGCGCTGCTTTTTATTTTTACGGTCTGGCAGCTGTTCCGCGTTTTCGGTGGGCCGATCACCGAAGCGGAGAATCCGTGGCATCTCTTGGCCAGAAGCACCATTTTCTCAGTACTGATCGGATACGCCCGGCCTATTTTCGATCTCGTGCTGGATATTGCCCGGGCGCCGTATACGGCGCTGATGGCCGCGTCTATGGATCCCGGTGATTTCACATTTGCGGGCATCGAAAATGTCGTATCCAGCAGTATGGTCACATTGGTGTCAGCAGTTTCCATTGTCGGTCTACTGCTGCAGATCATCCTGATGATTGCCCTCGGCTGGAACTATTTTAAGCTGCTTTTGGAAGTCGTTGAGCGGTATGTTGTGGTCGGCGTGCTGTGTTATACCTCACCGCTGGCGTTTTGTATGGGCGGCTCGAAAGCGACGGTCAAAGTGTTTCAGTCCTGGTGCCGCATGATTGGCTCCCAATTGTTGCTGCTTGTGATGAACGTGTGGTTCTTGCGCGCGTTTAACTCCTCAGTCGGCCAATTTACAGCCAATGGGGGCGCGTTGACTTCCGGGCGGGGTAACGCTTTCTTATGGCTTTTTTGCGCACTGGCGTTCTTAAAAACGGCCCAAAAATTTGACGGCTATCTCGCCTCGCTTGGGCTCTCGGTCGCTCAGACGGGCAGTGGTATGGGTATGGAATTACTGATGGGCATGAGGGTACTTTCCGGCTTTGCCGGCGACGGTTTCCGAAACGCGGGCAACATGGTCAAGGGCGCTTCCGGATCCGGTATGGCAAGCGGCGCCGGGAACGCGGCTGGTATGGCAAGCGCAGGCGGTTTTGGTTTTATGACGGGGTTGGTGTCCAAATTTAAGGGCAACAGCTATGTCCGTGACGCCGTGGTGGACGGCGGCGCCCGTATGGGCGCGGGAGGCGGCATCGGCTTTGTCGGCCGCGCTTTCGGCGGTATGGCGGCCAGAAACGGCGCGGAGCTTTCCGGGAATTCCATAGCCTCCGTGGCAGCGCGTCCGGCGTCCGTGTCCGGAATCATCGCCGGAGACATCGCGGATCGCAGCATCAAGAACTATATGCCGCACCTGGCAGGCAAATCAGAAATCACAGACGCGACCGTCGGCAATTTCAACGACAGACCCGCGTCCGGTATTGTGCGGGATCAAACTGCTTTTGAAAACATGAATCAATATGGAGCGCAACGCTTCGACGAACCTGTTCATTCGACGACAGCAGCGGCAGACCATGAGATTGGTTCTGAAACGATTCCGGATGGTATGGCTTTCTCAGACATTAAGCACAGCGACGCGCAAATGGTCAGCGAACATGCCGAAACGCCCATGACCTCAGAGATCGAATCCATGCCCGTCACCGCGCAAAGTTCAGACGCGCTCATCCATCCGGCGACAACGAGCGCAGGCAGCGCGAAAGCGATTCCGGACAGTATATCGTTTGCGGATGCCGACGCGCAAGCCGCTGTCGAACCCCGTCATCCCGTAACGCCAGACGACAACGCCGCTTCAGACGCAATGCCGAACGAAGCATCCTTTGCGGCCAACCCATACGGCAATACGCAAATCATGGGCGAAGCCGTCCGCCCGGCAGCGCAATATGGCGGCAGTCTCTTAGGCGCCGCGCCAGGCGAGACACCTTTTGCAGCCGACCAAAATAGCGGCGATCAAACCACCGGCGAAACCGTCCGTTCGGCAGCGAACGACGGCGGCAGCTTCTCCAGCGCTGTGCCGACAGGAACATCCCTTGCGGATGTCCAATACAGCGGCACACAAATCACTGGCGGACACATCAGTACGACAGCGACCACAACAGACGGCAAAACAGCTTCCATTGATCTTTACAGCGCATCCCAGTTTGAAAAGCCGGAATCACCACATTCGGTCGTATCCGCGTCCGACGGCAGCCAGTGGTATCAAATCGCTTCGGGCGACGCCATGGACGCGTTTTATCCGACGCCTCAATTTAGCGGCGACGCTTCGGAAGCAACTCAAGCAGCCGCTGCGTTTCCTACTGTTCCGGAAGGCGCCTCGCTGCGCACAGTGGACGACGGTGTCTTTGAGACCGGCAATGCTGACGGAGGTAACAGCTTGTGGTACAGCAGCGCGTTTTATCAGGAACCGGAAGCGCCCCACGATTCCATTCAATCCTCTGACGGCGTGACTTGGTATGCCATGCGGCCCCACGCCGAAACGCCGCATTTTGAGTCACACACGTCTGTATCAGATTCTGATATCGGCGGCGAAACAGCGCACAGCGATATTTCCGCACCAAATATAGATTCAGACGGCGCGGATTCCGGCGGGTTCAGCGAAGCCGCCATGGACTATAACCGTGCGCAGTTTCAGCAGTTTATGCCCGGATTCACTCAGCCGGCGTCCCAGATTGACGCGTCGCGCCATAGTGACGGCATCGTCGAGGCGCGACACGCGGACGGATCCGCCACGGCTTTTTATGACAAGACCATGTATCAGTCCCCGCGCGGAGATTATCAAGTTTACGAGGACGATCGCGGCGGCCAGTGGTATGCCGTCCACGGGATGCCCACAGTGGAGCGCAGACCGGTCTACGAAGGCGGCAAACCGGTGTACGACGGAGAAAATGTGAAAACAGTGAACGTAGAATCCGTCCGGTATAAGACGGCGCCCATCCGATTCGAGACTCCAAAGAAACGCGATGTGAACGATCGCAAGCCGCCCAAGCCCAAGAAAAAATAACGGCGCAGCTGCACCGTTTTGATTAAAACCATAGTGGGGTGATGCCAATGTCTGAACCAAACAAGCAATACACCGGCGACGGCAGCGATTCTTATATCGAAGCGGCGCGAAAATCGGCGGAGGCCGTGAAACAAATCGGCCAATCCGCCTCGGCGGCCACAGGCACCGAAACCGCGGCAAACGCGGCGTCCGCCGCCCAGGCAAGCATGGAAAGCGGCAAAGCGGCGGCTGAAATCGCCACAGGCACAGCAGCGGGCGGCTCGGCGGGCGCGGTGATCTCGGCGGCATGGGCTTTGCGCCATACCTTGTTCAAGGTGTTGGTTACGATATGTCTCTTCCTGTTGTTTATCATTACTATGATCGTTTCGCTGCCCGCCATCGTATTCAATGGTATTTTTCACACCGATCCCGCAAGTGTGGATCCGGGCAGTCCGACTGAAATGTTCGCCATTTACGAGGAACAAGCCTCAACCGTGTCCAGCTGCGTGACGGCGGGCTACGATTACGCGAAGGCCGAGACGGAGCGCGTCATCACCGATGGCGGCTATGACGACGCGCTTTCCAAGGAAGCCACCATTGATCATGGCCTTGTATCGGCGGACTATGACGCTTGTTACATTCTGGCAGCTTACTCCGTCAGTATGGGACAAAAGAACGCGGCGACCCAGGATCTGCGGAACAAGCTGACCGCCGTGGCGCCCCTGATGTTTCCCGTCACTTACGAAATCAAAGAAACCATAGTCACAATACCCGCGGAGAACGCAGGGGATGAACCCACGGAGGAAACGGTTCAATACGTTCAATGTACCATCCAGACCTTTGACGTGTCCGTGATTTTGCCTGCCTTCTCCGTTGACCCGGACACGCCTTACGGGCAATTCAACGTCCGTACCGGCGATGTGATCGAAAGCATGGCGACGGCGCTCAAACGGACGCTGTATGGCGTCATGGCAGATGGCAAGGTTCCGCCTATTACCGATGTGGATTTGACCGCTTTCCTTGAAAATCTCACATGCAGTCCCGCCCGAAAGGAACTGATGCGGGCCGCGCTGTCTCTGGTCGGGCGCGTCCCCTATTTCTGGGGCGGCAAGTCCGCGCCGGGCTGGAACGATGAGTGGAACACGCCGAGGCTGGTCACATCGGCGGGATCCGGCAGCACCGGAACGCTCCGGCCTTACGGACTGGACTGTTCCGGCTATACGGATTGGGTATATAAGACGGCGCTGGGTCATAGTCTGCACAGCGGCAGCTGGAGTCAGTGGGACAATTCGGAAGCGATTACCGAATCGGATTTGCTGCCGGGTGATTTGGGATTTTTGGATAAGCCCGGCGCGGTAGCGGTCAATCATATGCTGCTCTACGCCGGAACGGACGCAAGCGGTAAGAAACTGTGGGTACACTGCTCCAGCGGCGCCGGAGGCGTGGCGCTTAATTCACCGACGTATGTCAAGTATTACCGTCGAGTGACAGGCGTCGATTTGGAGCACATGCCCATTTCGTCGCCGGTTGAGTAGGATGGAGGATATTTTTATGGAGGAACAGGAATACAGCAATGTCTACGCGATTCCCGCCAACTATACCGATTCCGGAAAATTCTTCGGTGGGATGCTGGATGTACGCAAAACAATCGAGACCGGTCTGCTCCTGCTGATGGTCGGATATCCGGAATTGGCGTGGCTGACCGTACCGGCTTCTGTCAAAGTGGTCGTTATGGTCGTGACGCTGCTGCCGCTGTGTGTGATAGGGCTCATGGGCATCGGCGGCGACTCGCTGATGCAATACGCCGCGCGTGTGGTTATGTTTTACGCGCGCCGCCGGAAACTGCATTTCAAAAGGATTGGGTATCGTTATGAAATCCAAAGAAGGAACCTCAAAAAAGCTGGAGTTTACACAAAACTTCATCCCGGTCAAAGAGATCAAAAACGGGATCATTGAAACCATTGATGGCCGCTACATCAAAATATTGGAAATTGAGCCCATCAATTTTATGCTTCGATCTTCCGAGGAACAGCATCACATCATTTCCAGCTTCGCAAGCTGGCTAAAAATCTCACCTGCGCGGATGCAGTTCAAATCTGTGACCAGAAAGGCGGATTCAGTAAAGCACATCACCATGCTTCAATCGGAACTGGAGGATGAAGACAATCCTCAGTGCAAAGAGTTGGCGCGGGAATACATCAAACTGATCCGTGACGTAGGCAGCCGGGAAGCGCTGACACGGCGGTTTTTTTTGATTTATCAGTATGAACCGCCGACTAGCCGCAATCCGTCCGGAACAGATTACGCGGACATCTATGGCATGATTCAGACGGCGGCGCACAATGCCCGCGCGTATTTTTCGCAATGCGGCAACAGCATCGTACAGCCACAGGATGAGGACACATTCGCCGCCGAGATTTTGTATATGTTCTTCAACCGTAAATCCTGTGTGACCGAGCCTTTTTCCAGTCGGCTGGACCGGATTGTGCTGGATACGATGGCAGCCGGTAAAAAACGCGTCGGTCTGGATCCCGTGCCGCGTATCCGGACGTGTTACTTCATCGCGCCGCGCGGTATTGACTTCACCCATTCCAGTTATATTGTGATGGACGGCATGTACTACACATTCCTGTATGTTCGCAAAGACGGCTTCCCGGGAAGCGTAAGAGCCGGCTGGATGTCGGCGCTGATCAACGCGGGCGAAGGTGTGGACATTGACATTCACCTGAATCGCGAGAACCGGGGCCGGACGCTGGATAAGGTCGCTCAACGCATCCGTCTGAACCGCAGCAAGCTTCGGGGCATACAGGACACCGCCACCGATTATGAAGAGCTGACCGGCGCCATACAAGCCGGATATTACATCAAAAGCGGCATTTCCAATGGCAACGAGGATCTTTTTTATATGTCGGTATTCATCACCGTATCCGCTCCAACCTATGATGAAATGATATGGCGCAAGCAGCAAATGACCGATTTCTTAAAAAGCATGGATATCCACGTCCGCGACTGTGCTTTCCAGCAGGAAGCGGCGCTGCGTTCCGTCATGCCGCTGAACCGTTTGGATCCCGGCCTCGAACGCAAGAGTAAACGCAATTTGCTCACATCCGGCGCCGCCGGCACATACATGTTTACCAGTTTTGAGATGTCGGACGACACCGGTATTCTGCTCGGCGTCAATCGCCATAATCACAGCCTGTGTGTCATGGATCTGTTCAACACCAAAATCAACAAAAACGCCAATGTGACCCTTCTCGGCACGTCCGGCTCGGGCAAAACGTTCACCATGCAGACCATGGCGCTCAGGATGCGGATGCGCGGCATCCAGTGCTATATTCTCGCTCCGCTGAAAGGGCATGAGTTCAAGCGCGCCTGTCACCGGATCGGCGGCGAATACATCAAAATATCCCCCGGTTCGGCCGACTGCATCAATGTCATGGAGATTCGGCGCACAACATCCCCGGAAATGGAATTGATCGACGAGCTGGATTATCAAAGCGCGGATTCGCTCCTGGCACGCAAGATTCAGCAGCTGATGATATTTTTCATGCTGCTGATTCCAGATATAACCAATGAAGAAGAACAGATGCTGGACGAGGCGATGATCAAAACCTATGCCGATTTTGGCATCACCCACGACAACGATTCTCTGTATGAAGATGTGGAAAACGGGCGTATGAAGATCATGCCCATTCTTGGCGACTTACACAGGCGGCTCATGGAAAACCCGATGACCGCCCGGGTCGCCGCCATCGTCAGCCGGTTTGTCACCGGTTCCGCTCAAAGTTTCAATCAAAGAACCAATGTGGATCTCTCCAATAAATACGTTGTAATTGACATATCGGAACTCAAAGGCAAACTTCTGCCTGTGGGCATGATGATCGCGCTGGACTATGTCTGGGATGGCGTCAAAGCAGACCGCACCCAGCGTAAGGCGGTTTTCATAGACGAGATATGGCAGCTTATCGGCGCGTCGTCCAACAGACAAGCCGCCGAGTTTTGTCTGGAAATCTTCAAAATTATCCGCGGTTACGGCGGCGGCGCCATCGCGGCCACCCAGGATCTTTCCGATTTTTTCGGGCTGGACGATGGGAAATATGGCCGCGCCATCATCAACAATTGTAAGACCAAAATGATTCTTAATCTGGAACCGGATGAAGCCCGGCACGTGCAAGAAGTGCTGCGGCTTACGCGAACCGAGATACGTGGGATTACTCAATTTGAACGCGGTGAAGCGTTGATCGCAAACAACAACAATAAAGTGCCGGTTGTTGTAAAGGTTTCTAAAGCGGAGGCAGACATGATCACCACCGACCACGCGGAACTGGCCGCGCTTTTACGTAAGAAACTGGAGGATTTTAACGGATGAAATTAGATTTATTGGCGGGAAGCACTCGCTTTGAACACAGCCGTCAAGTATCAAAAATAAGTGCGCTGCTGGCGGAACGCGCCGGGTACACGCCGGAAGAAACAGCGATGATCGAAGAAGCGGCGTTGTATCACGATATCGGAAAAGCAGACATCCCGAAGACCATTCTGAACAAACCCGGTAAGTTGACATCAGAGGAATTTGATATCGTGAAAACCCATACAGAACTCGGTTACAGAAAAATCATGGACGCAACTAAAACACTGTCGGTTGCCGCAACTGTTTGTCAGGAACACCACGAACGCCCGGACGGGAACGGTTACAGCCATGCGCGATGGACAGACATTCATCCATATGCCAAGCTGATTTCGGTCGGCGACGTGTTCGACGCGCTCTATTCACATCGAGCGTATAAACCCGCCTGGAGTATCCCAGAAATCCGCGCTTATTTTCGGGAGCAATCCGGAAAGCAGTTTGATCCGGAAATCGTATGCTTGCTTCTCGGCGCTCTTGATAAGATTTTATTGCTATACAAAAATCGCAATGCGCATAATTGGCAAAATACACATTTTAATTGAAATACGCATTTTACGTCCGTTTCCCGGCGAGTTTTTCAAATATTTTCGAGGAGGTGAACGCTATGTTGTTAGAAGACGAACAATACGTCACGCGATGGGTCGCCCAATACGGCGCTTTGACCCGGACACAGGTGATTCGGCTGCTGCGTGATAAACCGGTCAAAACCGCAGAGAAGATCATTGCGAATCTGAAGCGGCGCCTGATGATCGCGGAAATTTCCGGCGGCTATTATCTAGGCGCGGATCCGATGGCAAAGCCCGATCAGCGCATGATTCTCGCGGTCTGGGTGTTGCTGCGGTTCATGGATCAGGTGGAACCCATGGCGCATTACCCGGCTTCCTACCCGGCGAATTTATTCTTTCTCAAAGGCGATGTCGGGTACGAAATCATTGTGCTTTACGACGGTGAGCAGCACCTTGTCAGACTCTTGCAGCCGGATGAAGATCTGAGATATATTTTGGTGCTGCCACATATTCAAATGGCGCGGGAACTGAAACTGCCCAAAGCGCCCTGTTTGTTTGCCGTGGTAGAATACGCCGGCGGGGATGAACCGGGCGTCACATTTTATTCGGGAGGGGATTTGGATGATCAAGAAAGAACAGCCATCGGCGTTTGACCGCTGTTTCAACCGGACAGCCCGGCGTATCGGCAAGGTGAACACTGTGTTTGAAGAAGTTAGGATCCACATTCTGCGCGGCGACATGGCAGGCGCTCATGAAGCCGCCTTCGAGTTCGCGGATCAGACAGAAAGACTGACGCTTTTAGCCCGTGTGCTGCCCGAATACAGCGGTCACCCGAAAGCGAAAGCGAGGGTGGAAGACGCCATATTAAAAGTGTTTCCGATCCAAATCGGTTTTACCGAAGAAGGCTGGTTTTGTCTCAAGTTTCCGGCGCTGATGCCCAAGAAAAACAGAGGTTCCCCGGCATATATCAGCGATCCGCTCTATCCGGCCATGGCCCGGTTTTGGCGCGGGAAACAACCGATACGGTATCCGGATAACGTGATCATTTTTCGGCATGTGTACCATCGCGACCGTCCGGAACGGCAATATCGGGATCATGACAACACCGAATTGAGCATGATTCTTGATATCGTTGCGCTTTATGTGATGGCGGACGACTCACCCATGCGCTGCCGTCACTATTACTGCAGCGCGTCCGGAGACGGGGATCGGACGGAAGTCTATGTCGTTCCCCGGACTGAATTTACAGAATGGCTGATATTGGAAAATTCGATGGATGGCGATGGGGTTCCACTCTATGAAAACAAGCCAGAAAAAGGAAAAAAACATATGTAAAAACCGTCCGTTTTTCGAGGGCTTTATTTACATAAAAAACCGCGCGGCGAAAATCCAGGGTTTATCAGGCTTCCCGAACATGTCCGCAAGCAAAATTCCGCCGGAGGCAGCAGTCAATACGGCGGAATTTTTTCAGCGCGGGGGTGATCCGCAATGATCACCATTAGCTCCGGCAGTCACGCGCTTGGACTTCTGCAACTCCTATCCGCGGCAGGCGAAATTCCCCCGGGCGCACTTTCGTTTCTTGGTAGCGAACGAGTTGTTAAAGCTCTGGTTCACAAACTGGAATCCGTTCAAGACTTGCGCTTTGATAAAAGCGGGCTTGTCTACCATACAAAGCTTATTCATGTGACTCAGGTGAAAGGCAGACAGGATACGCGCACCGTTCGGCTGTACAGAAAGGCGATTCCCTTATTGGACGAGCTGCATTCGGGGTTGTCCGCCAGATACATGGAGACATTCAAGAGGCACAATTTTTCCGGCGATCCGTTCCATATCTGGCGCAACCACCGGGTCGCGGAAGCATTGGCCGCGTGCATGGCGGCAGGCGTGGAAGTCCGGCCCTATGTACTGCCGCCTTTGCAAAAGACCCTAATTAATCATATTGTCCCGGAGGTTCCCAGTTTTTACATCGCCCGGGATTTCAAAAAAGCCGACGCCGATCATCCGAATAAGACCATGTATACGCGGATCGTCGGAGCCCTGTTCTGTCCCGGTGACTGTTACGCCGTCTACAACACCCGAGGCGCCGTGATGAAGTGGAGCGGCCGCGGTGAACTCAAGTCAATGCGCAACCTGCTGGAATTGGCGCGTATGAACGCCGGTTTGGACGAGATTTCCGCCGCGCTCCTGTTTGGCGCTTCTTATGATGTAGCCGTGAAAACTGTGCTGGAATCGGACAGAAGCGCGCGGCAGGACATGCGCTTTGATCGGATCTATACCCGAGTACATTTCATACCCTTGGATCCAAACGGCATACGTCTTTTAAAGATGCTCATTCTCCCAGACTGGAATGAAAGACTTCTATCAGTGTTATTCGCGCCTGAAGAGCGCAGCTATAACTTAGGTTCGATGGAATACGACGCCATTGTGAACGGCAAAAAGATTTTATCCCATTTAGACGGCGACATCGCCCGACTGATTCGGTTTCGCGAAGCGCTTCGCGTCTATGCCGAGTCCGCCGAAGTTCTCTGCTTCCCCTGGCAAACCGGATTCTTACAGGCATATCTCGGAGACGCCGCCGGAATTCGTGAATTAGAGATGCGCGTGGTAGAAACCGCGCTGGGATTGTGAGGTGAAAAATTTGCGAACCAGAAATCCGCCGACCCGGAAAGCCGCCATCACCGCTGCTGTCATACTGGGGATTTTTGCCGTGCTGTACCTGGGCGGCCTGTTCGGGCAAATACACGCGGGATATCAAGACTGGCTCTCCCAGGATGGTATGAGCGGGGGCGCCGCTATGACGCCCATTCATTTCAGCCTATTTTTTTGTATCCCCTACGCGTTCAGCGAGAGTGGGTACGGGGCAACGTTGCTTGTCATGATCACGACCGCCGGCATATTTATTTACGTAAAACTCCAAGATCGGTTTCAGTTCGGAAAAGGCGAATTTGATGAACGCAATTTCAAGCGCGCCAAAGAAGGCACCTACGGCACCGCCGCCTGGATGAGCGACCGTGAAATGAAACAGGTATTGGAGGTGACATCCCCGGGTGCAGCCCACGGAACCATTCTGGGAGAAAAAAACGGCAAAGTCGTTTGCCTTCCCACAGACACAATGCTCAACAAACACATCTTCGTCTGCGGCGCCTCCGGTACAATGAAATCCAGAGCCATTGTCCGCAATTTGCTTTTTCAGTCTGTCAAACGCGGTGAATCGGTGGTCTTGACCGACCCCAAGGCCGAACTGTACGACGACACGGCGGAACTGTTCCGGCAAAGCGGCTATCAGGTAAAAGTGTTTAACTTAGTCAACCCCGAACACAGCGATTCCTGGAACTGCATGGCGAATTTAGCGGGCGACACGCTGACGACGCAAATCCTCGCGGATGTGATCATATCCAACACATCCAGGGGCAAAATCGACCATTTCTGGGATAACGGCGAAGGCAATTTATTAAAATCCCTGATCTTATATGTGGATCAGGATCACAGCCGGGATATTTCCGCCAAGCACTTACCCGCCGTATATCAACTCTTAACCCGCCATACCGAGAAACAGATCAACGCCCTGTTCGACCGGCTGCCCATCACCCACCCGGCCAAAGCGCCATATAATTTATTCGCCCAAGCCAGCGACACAGTTCGCGCGGGCATCGTTCTGGGCCTAGGAACGCGTCTGCAAATTCTGCAAAACGACGCGATCCAAAAAATCACGAGTCACAGTCATATAAACCTCGCGGAACCGGGCAAAACCAAATGCGCGTATTTCGTCATCCTGAGCGACCAGGAAAGTTCTACGGAGTTCCTATCGTCGCTTTTTTTCTCATTCCTGTTTATCCGTCTCACCCGATACGCGGACGGGATGCCGGATCGGCGCTGCGCGGTTCCGGTCAATATTATTTTTGAAGAGCTGAATAACATCGGGCGGCTGGATGCCTATCCGCGCCGGCTTTCCGTGGCCCGTTCCCGCGCCATACAAATCTGCCACATCGTTCAGTCTCTGGCTCAATTCCAGAACCGTTACCCTGACGCCGAATGGGCTGAAATCATCGGCAACTGCGATACCCAGATCATGCTGGGCGTCACCGAACAGGAAGGCGCGGAGTTTTTCAGCTCGCGCGGCGGGGATTCGACGGTTCGCGTGAATTCTACGATGGCGGTCAAACAGACCATCGCGCTTACGCAAATGATCCCCCAGTACCGTGAAACGGACGGACTCGGCCGGCGGCGATTGCTCACGCCGGATGAAATCCTGCGATTCCCCAACGATGAAATATTAATCATACTGCGCGGACAGAACGTACTGCGCGCCAAAAAATTCGATTATACCGGACACCCATACGCGAAAAAACTCATACGGTCGTCCATTTTTGATTATATCCCACAGGCGGCTTTGAATATTCCGTCCCCCCAGAATGATCCGGAAAAGCAATTGCCGCTCGCAGACCGGTCGGAAATCAACGAAAAGCCCGCCGGCCCGAGATT
>JAISDM010000056.1 GCA_031264885.1 Peptococcaceae bacterium
TTGTCAGACCATCTCCCGGGGCGCTCTGTGCGCGTCTTTGCTGATCGTGTTTGTCCTGCCGGGCGTGCTTTCCGTCTTTGACCGCTGGATTTGCAAATAAAATGGGGATTCCCAAATACCAAAATTATAGTATAATGGAGCGAGAAAAGGTGTGAAAGGAACGTTTTATGAGCAAAAAGGACAAAGAAAATCAAATCACAGAAGAACGTCCCCCGAAAAAACCCGTATTCCTTCGGCTGTTTTTGACGCTGATCCTTGTTATGATCGGCGGCGGCGCCATAGCCGGCTATTGGTTCACTTCGGAGCTGAAGCCGGCGGATCCTGAGGACGCCGCCGAGATAGATTTCGTGGTGGAATCGGGATGGACGTCCGGCCAGATCTCGGAAAGGCTGGAAGCAGCGGGGCTGGTCAGGAGCGCGGGCATGTTTGCCCTCTACTGCAAGCTCACCGGACATGACGGGCAGCTGCGTTCCGGGGAGTACGTGCTGTCGCCGTCCATGAGTACGGCGGAGATCATGGGACGCCTGGTGGAGGGCAGGGTGGTGCTGGAGAGCCTGATGGTGCCCGAGGGCTATCAGCTGAAGCAGATTGAGAAGGTGTTCGTCGAGGCGGGCATCTGCGATCCCGAGGCTTTCTGGGACGCGGTGGCCAACGGTCCGTTCGACTATGATTTTTTGAGCGGGCTGGCGGCGGACGACAAGCGGCTGGAAGGGTATCTGTTCCCCGATACCTATTGGATCGAGAAGGGGATGACGGCGGAGAGGGTCATGGACATGATGCTCCGCCGCTTCGGGGAGATCTATGATTCCATGCCTGAGAACCACACGGGCCTGACGGAGAACGAAGTCGTGATTCTGGCCTCCATCGTCGAGAACGAAATCAAGCTGAACGAGGAGCGGCCTCTGGCGGCTTCCGTCTTCCTCAACCGCATCCGGCAGGGGATGCGGCTGGAGTCCTGCGCGACCATCCAATATCATTATGACGTAAAAAAACCCAGGCTGCTGTATTCAGACCTGGAGATAGACTCGCCCTACAATACATACCGGAACGACGGACTGCCGCCGGGCCCCATATCCTCGCCGGGCGCCGCGTCTATCCGGGCCGTCTTTGAGGCCCCCGAGACGGATTATCTCTTCTTCGTGGCCAGAGAAGACGGCAGCGGGGGCCATGTTTTTTCCCGGTCTCTGAGCGAACACAACCGGGCTCAGTGGGAGCTGCGGAACGGGGGTTATACGGCGTCTTGAGAAGTATGGAGCTGCTGGCGCCGGCCGGCAATCTGGAAAAACTGAAGACAGCGGTCATATTCGGGGCGGACGCGGTTTATCTGGCGGGGCGGTCCTACGGGCTGCGGGCCGGGGCGGATAATTTTACCCCGGAAGAGCTGCTGGAAGGGATCCGTTTTGCCCATGACCGTCAAAAAAAGGTCTATGTGACGGTGAACATCATTGCCCGCAGCCGGGATTTGGAGGGTCTGCCGGAATATCTGCGCTTCCTGGAGGGGGCGGGGGCGGACGCGCTGATCGTGGCGGATCCGGGGATAGCAAGTATTTCCCAGGAAATAATTCCCAATATGCCTCTGCACCTGAGTACCCAAGCCAATACCACCAATTGGGCCTCCGCTGTTTTTTGGGAAAAACAGGGGTTCTCGCGGATCATTCTGGCCAGGGAACTGTCCGGGGAGGAGATCCGCGCCATCGCGGAACGGACCCGGCTGGATCTGGAAATATTCGCGCATGGGGCCATGTGTATCTCTTATTCCGGCCGGTGCCTGCTGAGCCAGTATATGACGGGCCGGAGCGCGAATCTGGGCGCCTGCGCGCAGCCCTGCCGCTGGAATTACGCGCTGATGGAGGAGAAGCGCCCCGGCGAATATTTTCCCGTATACGAGGATGAGCGGGGCGCGTACATCTTTAACTCGAAGGATCTGTGCCTTCTGGAGCATATTCCGGAGATCGCCCAACTGGGCGTCCGCAGTGTCAAAATCGAGGGCCGGATGAAGGGCGTCCACTATGTGGGCACGCTGACCAAGGTGTACCGGGAGGCGCTGGACGCCTACGCGGCGGATCCCGAAGGTTTTGCCGTCAAACCGGAGTGGCTGGAGGAAGTGCGGAAGGTCAGCCACCGGCCTTACACGGCGGGGTTCTTTCTGAACGAACCGGAGCGGACCCAGGTACACGGCGCCTGTTCTCAATATGTGCGGCCCTATGTGTTCGTGGGGCGCGTCCTGGATTACGACCCGGCCGGCCGGATGGCGACGGTCGAGCAGCGGAATTGCTTTGAGCTGGGGGACAGGCTGGAGTTCTGCCCGCCTTCGGGCCCGGTATTCACGCGGGAGCTCCGGGAGATGTACGGCGAGGGGGGAGAGGCGCTGGAACGCGCGCCGCATCCCCGGCAAGTCATAAAAATGCCCATGACTGAGCCTGTGGAGTCATGGACGCTGATCCGGAAGGCTTCAGACCGAAGCCTGTATTAATATGAACGTATTAAGAGGAAGGCTCCTCCCGGGGCATCTGCACCGTGTAGGTCTTCCATTTGATCTGGCTGTCCTCAAGGGTGTTCAGGAAGGCGACGATGTCTTTGCGGCCGTAGTAGACGGGGGGCTGATCCTCGTTCTCTACCATGAGAACAATGGACGCCTCCGGAAAAATCCGCTGATAGAGCCTGACGGCTTCTTTCTGAGCGCTTTCCGTCTGAACCATGTCTTTCTCAACGGAGACGACGGCGAAATGCACACCGCGTTCCTCCAGGTACGCGCCTCTGAATTTCAGGTTAATGGGATTGGGATCGGCCGGCTTGGGTGGATCGGCTGGTTTTGGCATAGCGTTCGCCCTTTCTCTGTCCGCCGCCGCGGCTGCCGCGGGGACTCGTTTGAATTTATTATAGCCGTTATGGGATGGGGTTGTCAAATAATTTTCACGCGCGCTTCAATTCGGAGTTTAATTTTTTTTACGGTTTCATGACTAAAGTACGAAATTTTTATTGTCTTTTAAAAAAAACCGTGTTATTATACCAGAAACTAGAAAGTTTTTCTCGAATACCTATTTCGAGGGGGGTATAGATTCTATGGTCGCCTTAAGAATCATATGGATGTAAAGCGGGATTGTGTTTTGCGGAAGAATAGAGATAGGAGATGTTTGCGATGAGGAGCAAAAGAGCCAAGATTGGGAAGAGCCAAAGGAACAGGTTTCTCGCGAAGGTACTGGTGTTTGTGTTTTTGGTAGCCATGCTGCCGGCGTTTGAGTTTGACGCTACATACGCGGACGCGCCGACGATGGTCTATACCTGGGAGGCGCTGAAGACGGTGATCGAGGACAAGACGACGCTATCCATAGAACTGGGCGCCAACATCACGGTGCCGTCCAATCACTCAAGCTTCACGGTGGGGAATAAGACAGGCGTACTGACCATCGACGGGGGGGCGACTAAGCATAAGCTTGTGTTTCTGGGGGATCACCGGCTGGGCGTCGGCAACATCCGTGTGCCGGATCGGGATAACTTGACCAGTGTCACGCTCAAGAACATGGTCATCCACGGCAGGGATGAGGTCGGCTTTATCCACGGGGCGTCTTTTGACGGAGAGTTTCGTTTTGATAATATTGATTTTACCGGT
>JAISDM010000068.1 GCA_031264885.1 Peptococcaceae bacterium
CGTCGGACTGCGTTGTCGTCAGTCGCCATACCACCCCGGGTATGCCTCCTTCCTCCGCCTTGTCCGACGACGAAATTGCGGCGTGAAATTATCTCATCTTATTATTTAACGAATCCTTAATCGGCGCGAGCAGGTTCATTTTAACCGAACCGCGCCCGTCTCCGCGCGGCACGTCCACGCCCTGGAACTTCGCGTAGTTCGCTTTCACACCGTCGTCCAGGTCGAGTTCAATGTTCTGGTTGGCGACGTAGGCGATGATCTGGTCATAGACGCGGCATTCGTCTATCTTCTTGCGGATGCTCTCGATGCGCTTGCGGTTCTCCGCGATTTCACGCGCCGGTGTTTCGGGCAGACCGCTCAGCATGGTGAGCCGCCCGATTTCCGCGTCATACTTGCGCTGCAGCGGATGCAGATAGTCTGTTCTCACCCGCGCCGCGATATGCTTGTCGTAACGGTGGAGGTAGATGAGCGCCTTGAAACCGTTTTCCCTGCCGCTGTCAAAGAGCCAGTAGACGGGCCGCTTCTGGTAAATCTTCAAATGATCTTTGTAGAAGTCGTTCAGAAAGTAGCGGCGGATCTTCTCCCGCGCCGTGCCGCCGGCGTTCGGATACAGGACGCCGGCGATGTATTCAAGATTCTCGCTCAGTGTATCCGCGCCGTACACGGTCTCGATGAACTCCGCGAAGCGTAGGGTCATATCGTCGTCGAAGTAGTCGGCGTCGGTTATGGGGATGACGGCGCCAGCGTTGGCGCCGCAGTGGTTAGTGGTCAGTGAGCAGTGGATAGTGTCCGCGTCCAGGGAGTACCGCCCGAACACGCAGCCTACGGCGTAGCTGATGAGCGAGCGAATCTCACGGCCCGGATCGGCGCGCCGGACTGTCACGTCCTTGTCCTCAACCTCCGGCGTGAGTTCGTCCCGCAAGCCGTAGATATCGATGAAGATGCGGTTCAGCGCTTCTTCGTTGGATTTAAGGGCCTGAAAGCGCGCCTCGCATTCTTCTTCCCAAGCCGCAAACGCCGCCGCCAAGCCGCAATGCCCCTCCCGCGGAGGGGCGGCGGCGCGCGCCGGGGCGGATCCATCCCGTGTCGGGGCGGGTTCCCCCTCCCGCGGAGGGGCGGCGGCGCGCGCCGGTGCGGATCCATCATCCCGTGCCGAGGCAGTTTCCCCCTCCTGCGCCGAGGCGGTTCCACCCTCCCGCGCCAGCGCGGTTCCCCCTTCCTGCGGGAGGGGGCGCGGAATGAGCGGATGGCGCTTGAAGTCCCAGCTCGTTTCAAACGCGTCCCAGTCTGTTCGGGCAATTTGGACGGAGCTTCGGCTCAAGCGTTCTATGATCTCTTTTTTATCCGCATAAGGCAACATTGGGATTTTTGCTAAATCCCCAATATTGAAATGCAGCGACGGGCACAGGATTTCCAATAAAGGCTTACTGGCTTTGCTGTTCAGAAAAGCCGCCGCAAAATCGAGATTTTCCTCACCGAACATACAGAGTCCGGCAGTGGAAAAAATGAAACCGTAATCAAACCGCCTTAGGCTGATATTCCCCGTCGATATATCCGTCCATGTATATCCCGAGCGATAGTAGTACGACTTGTTTCGAACCGACGCGCGCCCTGTCGCCTTAATCTCGAAGCCGTCGTTCTCCCAATTGACGACCAGATAATTGTTGCCGTACCAACGGCGCGTCTCGCCTCCGTTGTTGAAAGGAAACCATTTTTTCTCCCGCTGCACCTTATCGAATGAATCCGCGGGATGCGCAAAGTCCTTCGCGTCGATCTCATGCCAATACCGCAAAAACCGACCGTTATCGGCGGTCGAAATGCCAACGCAGAACTTGACCGCGCCGCCGAAGGTTGAGTTGGACCGAAAAGCTTCGAGAATCCGCCGGTTCGCCCAATACGCGACGGGCGCCCCCGGAATAGCCGCAAACGATGTTTTTGCCGCTAAGTAATGATCGTTTCCGGCCAAATAAGCGATCTCTTTCCCCTGTTGACTGGGATAGCCTACCAAACGGACAAAAGTGGACACATACTCCGCGAGATTGGCATTGCGCATAACAAACGCGGTTGTGGTCACGACCTCTCCGCTTATTTCTTCAAAAGCCCGGGAACCTAAATGCGCCATATTGACCATGTCGCGATTGAGCGTCTTGAGGCGCAAACGCTCATAGCCGGACAGGAACATCCATGTATGCTGGGTGATCATCGCCTGATAACCGTTCGCCTTTGTAAACGCGCCGCACCGCTCTATAAACGCGGCGAACAAGTCGTTTTTGCCGTCGGGATAATGTTTTTTCACAAATTCAGACAGCTGAGCGCCCATATTGCCGCCGCCCATATATGGCGGGTTCGTCACCACCACATCATACTCCCGCGCCAGCAGCCGCGCCGTGTTTACGATCCCCAGCATCTCCCCCATACTGTTTATAAACGGTGTATCGCCGGAAGGCGCCGGGGTCTGACTGTGTACTGACCACTGCTCACTCACCGCTTTCCAGGCGGCTTCAACGTCAACGCCGCCGTCAATCCGGATGAGCGAGCCGTACTCGCGGGCATCCTTGAAAGCGGCGTGGATTTTCTTCACATCCGCGCTGCCCAACTGTTCGATGTGTTCGTAAGGTATGTAATTGGTCTCATCCACCGCGAACACCCACGCCTGCTTTGCCTCGCCGTCCCGGAAGAAGCGGCGGCTGCGGCCGCGGGCCTTCATCATCAGGGCAAAGTAAGAGAGCTGGCAGGCGCGTTCGTCGATGTCCAGCCCGTAGATGTTTTTTTCGAGAATCAGGCCGGGGATGTCACGCTCCGCATAGCCGGCGCTCTGGTATATCTGAAACAGCACGTCAAAGGCGTATGCCAGAATATGACCGCTGCCCATGCAGGGATCGATCAATTTAATATCTTCGATGTTAAATTTAGTGGGCAGTGGGGAGTGGCCAGCAGTTAGTGGGGAGGGGGCAGTGGCTAGCTGGGCGCGGACTTCGGGCGTCTGTTCCGCTTCGGGGATGTAGTATTTCCAGCCCATTTGACCGGCAATTGTTTTCTCTCGCTCTATCCGTTCCTTCTCACTGGCCGCCGCGCGTATTCCGCTGTTCGCTATGAAAATGCGTCCCAGCGAATTTTCCACCATGTATTTCACAATCCAGTCCGGCGTGAAGAGTTGTGTGGCGGCGGGGATGTTCTCCTTGGTTACCTTGACGTTCTTCTTAAGGCCGGCAAAAACCTCGTCCTTTTTCTCGGAGATGTAATACTGATAGAGCCAGCCGATGATTTCCACCTGCTCGCCGAAATCGGATTCGCCGACGCCGTGGACAAGGTCGTAGACAATGCCCTCCTGGGTATACAGGCGGTCGGGGAGCAGCAGTTCGCACTCGGCGGAGAGTTTCGTGAACATGCGGGGCATGATTTGCCGCAGCGCGTCGAGCTGCCGGATGAGAATGTAGCGGTATAAGGCGTCGCTGCCCTTGGCGCGGAGTTCGTCGGCCTTTGCCCGGTCGATGTAATCCAGCCGCTCATATTCCCGGACGCAGTCCGGCTCCAGCCGGCCGGGGTTCTCGCTGGACAGGACGCGGACGCCGCTGGGCAGGTAGCCGTTCACCTCCATAAACCGCAGAGCGATCAGGCGGTTGAACCATGTGTAGGCCACTTCCTCCACATAGTTCCGCCAGCCGTCCGCTTTCACGCCGTCCACGATTTTGTCCCGCGCCGCCTTCTGATCCCCGGACAGGAATATCCCCCGCGCTTCCAATGTCTTGCGGGCGTCGTCCCACGTCAGTATTTGGCCGGCGGCGACGCCCAGCAGGGTCATCCGCTGCCCGAACACATCCACCAGCTTACGGCGGGCGCTTACGGCATAGTTTTTGATTGCGGCCTTATTCATCCTAAGCATCCAGCCTTCATACGATTTTGACCGTCGTGTTTTCGTCCAGCTGCGCTTCCAGTTTCTCCTTCACGCCGGACAGCAGACGGTCGATGTCCGCTTTGCTTGACACCTGAGCGGTTCCCGAAAACAGCGACCTCACGCTGACGGTCTTGATCTTGCGCGGCGGCGCCGGCGCTGGCGTAACAAGGGCGGCGCCTTGATCGTCCGCGGCGGTCTCGGGCGGTTCCGGGCGGCGCAGGCGGTCGTATTCTTTCTGTATCTCGTCGCACAGCCGGAGTTTCAGCCTGTCGCTCTCGGTGCGCATGGCGATGGCCTCATAAATGTTGTTGGCGTGAGCCAGCCGCTCCAGCAGGGCGCGGAACTGGCCGTTGATTCTGCTGCCGAAAGAGGCGGTGAGCGCCTTCGATTCCGCATCCGCCTTGACCGCTTCATAGTCCGCGCGGATGTCTTTCTCAATCGGATCGCACTCTTCCTCCAACAACCCGGAGAAGCGCCTGCCGAACTCGTCCATGAGATCCGGCAGCTTATGGATCTCCGCGTATGGCTTGCTCAGCTTGACGATTCTCTCGATTTCTCCAATGACCCTGACGGTGGGTTCGTCCAAAACATAAGAGCGGTTATTCTCGTAAATCGCCAGCATTTTGAGCGCTTTATCGAAGATGCCTTCCTGGTGGGCGAAGAATTTCCTCACATCCTGCGCGTCTTCCTCATAATCCAGCAAATCCTCTTTGCGGTCCTGGAGCGTCTCAAAGAATGACTTCACGTCATGGATGGCGAGAATATCGGTCAGGAGGCTCCTCCCTTGTTCCAGAACATCCTTCCCGGGATAGGGCGCCCTCGCGTAATTCGCCAACAGGTCTTTGATGCTGCCCGTTTGCTCATACAAGGCGGCCCGGGCGAGATCCTTGAGCCGTGACATGAGGCCGTCCTCATCTCCCGGCAGATGAACGGCGCCAAAAAGCTCTTTGGTGAGATCTTTGGCATTGGCGAGCAGAGCGGGAGACACCTTCACGCGAATCCCGACGACCAGCCGGTCGCTGTAATCCCGCTTCGTCACCAGGCTGACGGCATCCGGGTCTGAAGCGGCGACGTTCTTTCCGCCCAGTTCCAGCCGCACGGTCTGCTTTTTGAAAAGCGTCAGGAGGACGCCGGCAATGTCATGATCTTTCCATCCATAGGGCGCTTTGCTGAACAAGTCCAAAATACTCCGCATGGTCACCGGGACGTTCCTGTAGGAACTCCGCGCGATGCTGTCCGCCATTTCCTCAATCGCCAGGGCGTTGGGCGCCACGGCTTCCGCGTCCGGCGCCACGTCCGATGTATCAGGCGACATGCCAGGCGGCGCGTCCGATGTATCCCGCGGCATATCCTGACCGCCGGCGGTCAGAATCCCGCGCAAGTCCTCTGTGGAATAAAACGGCGCGGTGATATAGCTCTGCTTGGTGTATATACCCTCCACCAGCGATTTGAGCGCGTCATTCACACGTTCGCCGGGCGCTTTTTCTTTGATGTCGAGCTTTGAGCCGTGTACATAGATGTCCGCGGTTTTGAGCGCCTCAACGATGAGGGCGCGGCAGCGCTCTTTGCGCTGCTGGGACTCCCGCGTCTTCGTGGTCTTGATGTCCTCGACGGCGTCCGTGGACAGCTTGCCGGAATTGCGGCGGATGTAGGCGTCTATCTGCAATGCCCGCTCCATCTCGTCGATGAATGATGTGTCGGCGGGCAGACACAGGATCACATTCTGTTCATGCAGGGACATGACCCCCAACTCGCTGTGGTTCATCTCACCCACGCGCGCGTAGTAGGGCGTCAGCGCCCGGACGCCGATTTCCTCTTTTTGGTTCCCGCGCGGGCGGTCGTCGATGATAAAGTTGAAGGCGAAGTCATAGCGGTCACTGTAGCGGTATTTGCGGTTCACGCCGAACAGCTCGCTGAGAATCAAGTCGCCCGTTTTCTCAATGATTTCGCCGCGATCGACGCTGATTTCCTGAATCTCGCGGTTGACGTCCTGCTCCTCGTTCGTGAGGAAGATATACTGCTCGCCATTCTTGATGATCAGCTTCTCGCGGTCCAACCGGCGCAGGGACTCGTCGATCCGCTTCTTCGCGTCGAGTTTATCCTGGCCGATATCCGGAAGCATGATGGCGGCGAGATTCTCCAAGTTCGCCGGGAGCTTGTCCGCGATGTACTTCACCAAAAACAGAACCTTCAGCACATCCACGTCTTCCGGCCGCAAACGCGAATTCTCGGCGGCGTTCGTGATCACGATGCGGATGTTGTGGTCAAGGAAGGTCTCCACCGTCGGGTAAAACGCCTGGAATGGAATGAGGGTCCCGTCTTCCGCTTCCCCGTACAGCCTGGCGGCCTCCTGAAAGCCGTTCAGCAGGGAGCGCTCGCCTTCGGACAAATGCTTGCCGGACGCGCCGTGCGTACGGATCCCTGTAAACACCTCCTGCAGCAGCTTAAACTGGTAGGGAACGAAGGGGTACACATCCGCAAAATCCCCGGCATCCGCATAGAGTTTCTTCTCCGGCGTGTCATGCGAAAAAGTGATGAGATTTCTGATGACGGCGTTTTTGTCGGCATACAGCCGGCGCAGTCTCTCCGCCGCCGCGTCCGTCTTGGCAAGCAGACGTTTTTTGATCACCTCGTCCACATTGGCGGAGGATAGGGACAGGCGCGTATCGAAGCGCCCGATAATTTTGGAGAAGTCGTCGCGGTCGGCCTTGGTTTCGTTGACGATGCTGCTGATATCCTCCTGACCCGTGGCGATGATCCAGGCCCTGCCGCCGCATTCCGTGCCGAGGGTCTCCACAACGGTCTGCAAATTAAGGAGGATGCCGTTGTCCGTCCCCATGTACTGACCCAGTTCGTCCACCAGAAAAATGACATAGTGTTTCTTCCCGAGCTGTTTTTCGCGCAGCTCAATATATTCGCGCACCCGGCGGGCGAACGCCGCGATGTCGATGGCGTAATTGGCCTCGCTCTTGTCGTACCAGCTGCGCGCGGCGTCCTCGCTCATCTTCTGCGTGGCGGCAAGGGCGCCGATGACCGCGTCTTCCTCAAAGTAGAAATCCTCGCGCTTGGCCTCCCATGTGCCGCCGGACAGTTCGGCGAATTTCTCCCTGAACGCGCCATAGGTCCCGCTTGCCGACATCTGCCGCTCCAAATCCGCGATCCAGGGCATGGACCCGCAGAAACCCCGCAGTTCGTTGAATACCTTCATGAAAACTTTAACGATGGGGTCTTTATTGACCTTGGAATCGGAATCGGACTTCGCGTCGATGTTGAACAGGATCACATCCGCGCTGATATCGCCGGCGGCGTTCATGCCAGCAAGGACGCGGGGGTCGGTGATTTTGCCGTCAAAATAGGCGGCGGCTTTCAGACCGGCATATTCCTTGCCGCTCAAGAGGTAGGATATGATTTTCAGAAAGTGGGATTTGCCGCTTCCAAAGAAGCCGGAGATCCAGACGCCGATTTTGTCGGTGCGGGAAGCCGTTCCTTCGCGGTAATTCTCAAACAGCGTGTCGAAGTGGCGGTTCAACTCCCTGGTGACCACATACTCCTCCAGCTCGTTGACGACGACGGCCTCGCCGTCCTGGCCGACTTTCACCACACCCTGAATGTTACGGGCGATATCCTTGGCAAACAGCTCTCTGATTTTCATCCTGTTCCCCTACCTTTCAACAAGTCTGAACGCTCTGTAATAGTTATCATCCGTGATTTCCCCGAACAGCCTCAGCTCCGATTCATATACGCCGGGGAAGAACATGACCACAGGGTTCCGGTCTATTTTGCCGTGCAGATTGTTGAGAATCATGTGGGAACGGATGATGGGGTACGACTTCCCGACGCCGAGGATAAAAACAATATCGGCGCCGGGCTTCAGTCCGGCGCAAACGCGGTTTACGATCACATCGTCCTCCAGCGTCAGCCGGAGCGTCTTCTTGATGGGGTTGAGAACCGCCGCGCTGCCCTTATCCCGTTCCATCCTCAGAACCCGATCCAGGTACCCCTTCCCGGCGAGCGCGTCCACCATCAAATCAAACAAATCGTAAACGACGATTCGAGTGTCGTCCCGTTCCGCCGCGACACTCTGCCGCAGAGACGAGACATAGGCGCGGACAGCCATTTCGTCCTCCGGCGCGTAATCGAATATCCAGAAGTTTATCTCATTGCCCAGCCCGCGCCCGGAGCGGAATTCAGGGGACAGAATCTTGGGTTTTATCAGATCGAGCCGTTGGTTCAGCGTCTTCATTCCACCCCTCCGGAGCGCAGCGGCCGCGCGGATTATTATGATATTTATACTCGCGGGTATAATATACCATGACGCGAATATGGACGTCAATGACGCCCATATGAGAAGTGACGATAAAAACTATATGACGGACTTGGAGTCTCGTTGTTTGAATTCTTTGTCGCTGAAATATTACGGCCTGTGCAATTAGGAACCCGGGAACGGATGCGCCCCATTGCACAGGTCGTAATGTTTTGTTGCGCTTGGGCGGTTCCGGGCGGCAGAATGCCGCCCCTGCGGTACTGTGAACGATGCCAAGGCTTTGCGAATATATAAATCAATCCTCATAATATGGGAATATGTGGCAATGGCGGAGAAGGAGGGATTCGAACCCTCGAGACGCGGTTAACGCCTACACGATTTCCAGTCGTGCGCCCTCAACCGGACTAGGCGACTTCTCCATGCGGTTTTACCTTAGGACTCGTTAAACAATAACCTGCGATTTTTCACTTGCCCTTTCGCCGTCGGACTGCGTTGTCGTCAGTCGCCATACCACCCCGGGTATGCCTCCTTCCTCCGCCTTGTCCGGCG
>JAISDM010000179.1 GCA_031264885.1 Peptococcaceae bacterium
TAAAACGCTCCGCCAAATCGGGCACGGTCTCCTCCGCCCGGGTGTTTGGCCAAACCAGGATTTGCGGTTTAGAAAAATTCCCCTTCTGGGAGGGGAATAAAAGATGCCTGATTTGCAAACTGCGAAGCGCAGATGATTTGAAGATAGACTTAAAATAGGACAGGGGGATGATCATGAGTCAGACGGGCAAGCCGGTGCGGCTTATCGCGTTGGATCTGGACGGGACGCTGCTGCGCTCGGACAGCTCCATATCGGAGAGGGCTCTGCGCGCTATCGGGGAGGCGAGGGCGCGGGGGGTGAAGGTGACGGTGGCCACAGGGCGGATGTTTGCCACGTCCGTCGGTTATGTGAAAGAAATCGGGGTGGACATACCCTTTGTGACTTCGCAGGGCGCTATGATCCGGACGGTGGACGGGAAGATCATCAGCCACGACCCGGTTCCGTCTGAGATGGCGCGGCAGGTGGTAGACTACGCGCTGACTCACGGGCATCATGTGAACGTGTATGTGGACGACTTGGTTTATGTTCAGAAAGACGGGAAAATCGTTCAGGAGTATTCGGCCAAATTCTCGTACCTTTACCAGGTCTGTGATTTGCTGACGCTTCTGGAGGACAGGGTTCCCACGAAGGTCCTGATTCTGGAGGATCCGGCGGTCATGCCGGCGCTGCAGGCGAGTCTGAACCAGCTGGTTGAGGGGAAACTGCACATGGTCCTGTCGGAGCCGAGTTTTTTGGAGATCAACCACAAGGACATCAATAAATGGAAGTCTGTGGAAACGATCGGGGGCATGTATGGGATTGCGGGGGATGAAATCATGGCCATCGGCGATAGTCTGAATGATCTGGAAATGGTTCGGGACGCGGGCTGGGGGGTGGCGATGGGCAACGCGATGGAGGAAGTGAAGCGGTCCGCCCGGCTGCTGACCGAGTCTAACGATCAGGACGGGGCGGCCAAAGCCATCGAGCGGTGGGCGTTGAACCGGGATATTGCGGTGACCTGAGTTGGGCGGCAGAATGCCGCCCCTACTGTTCTTGATTTAAATCCGCCCAAATTTTGGGCGGAAAGCGGATAACAGTATATACGAATCCGCTTCCAAGGGATATTTTAACGCGGATTCGTATGATGCCGACGCATCGTCCGGTACCGTAGGGGCGGCATTCTGCCGCCCGCCCCTACTGCGAATCGCAGGGACGGGATGAATGTGTTCCCGCACACGAGTATCATTTTAGAGGAGGATGCGTATGGCGGACAGGGAAGAAATGGTTCGGGTTTTGATTGTAACGGGCCAGTCCGGAGCGGGCAAGACCAGTGTGATCCGAAATTTGGAGGATTGGGATTTTTTTTGCGTGGATAATTTGCCCCCGGCGCTTTTGCCCCGAACCGCGGAGATGTGCAGGGACGCCCACGTCGCCCAAAGGATTGCCTTGGTGGTGGACATTCGGAGCCGTTCGTTTTTTGAGCAGATTGTTCCGGCGATCCAGGAAATCGACCGGCTGGGCTTCCAGTGTGAGGTTCTGTTTCTGGAGGCCAGCACGGAGGCGCTGATCAAGCGGTTCAAAGAGACCCGCCGCCGGCATCCGCTGTCCTCGGAAGGGCATCTGACGGAGGATATTCTCAGGGAACGCAACCTGTTGAAGGATTTGTTCGAGAAAGCCGATATGGTGGTGGATACCTCCGACTTGGACGTCCGGGGGCTGAAGACCGTGCTGGAACAGCGGCTGAACCTGAATGAAGAGTGGAAATTCATGATTCAGCTGGTCTCGTTCGGGTATAAACACGGCATTCCCTTGGACGCGGACTTGGTGGTGGACGTCCGCTTTCTGCCGAATCCTTTCTATGATCCGGACATGCGGAACCAAACCGGGCTGGACAGGCAGGTCCGCGATTATGTGCTGAACAACCCGGCGGCTCAGGAATTTTGCCGATTGTATTTGGAACTGCTGAACTTCCTGATTCCTAATTATATCCAGGAAGGCAAGACGCAGCTGGTGCTGGCCGTGGGATGCACGGGGGGTCAGCACCGTTCCGTGGCGCTGGCCGAGCGCATCGGCAACGCTTTGAACGTTCCGGGGCGCCGGGCGAAGATCAGTCACCGGGACATCGAAAAGATAAAGGAGCGGAAGGATGGCTGAAGGCGCCTCTTTTTCTGTTAAAACCAAGAATGAGCTGGCCAGGGTTTTTCCTGAGAAAATCTGCTGCAAAACAGCCGAGTTAAGCGCGCTGGTCCGGATGGACGGGACGGTGACCATCAGCGCGCACCAAAAGACGGGCTTTTTTCTGGTTACGGATAATTCCGGGATCGCCCGCAAAATATACCGGATGATGAAGGATGTTTTTAATCAGGATATGGAGATCACGGTCAAGAGAAAAAACCAGCTCAGAAAGAACATACTTTATCAAATCCAGATCCGGGACGATGTTCAGGCGCCGCGGATATTGGAGGCGTTAGGCATCTGGGATGAGAAGCGGCGGATCATTCCCGGCGTTCCGAAGGACTTAGTCCGAACCCAGTGCTGCCGGCGCAGCTATCTGCGCGGCGTGTTCCTGGGCGCGGGCAGCGTCAGCCGGCCGGAGGCGAGCTATCACTTGGAGATCACTGCCAGCCATCATAAGCAGGCTCAAGCTTTGGCCGGGCTGGTCAACCGTTTTGCCGGGATGCAGGCCAAAATCGTCGCCCGCAAACAGTGGCATGTGGTTTATTTGAAGGACAGCGAGCAGATCGCGGATTTTTTGAACATCGTAGGCGCCCATCAAGCCTTGATGGAATTCGAAAATATCCGGATTATGAAGGGCATGAACAACCAGGTTCACCGCCGGCTGAACTGTGAAACGGCCAACCTGACCAAGACCGTGGACGCGTCTATCCGTCAGGTTCAGAACATCCGGCGGATTCTGGACACCCATCACACGGAGCAGCTGACCCCGGCGCTGGCTGAATTGGCGGAGCTGAGGCTCCAGAATCCGGTTTTGAGCTTAAAGGAGCTGGGCGAGATGATGGATCCCCCCGTGGGCAAATCCGGCGTCAATCACCGGATGCGCAAACTGGAAGCCCTCGCGGAAGAGATCGAGCCGGCTGAGCAGCCGTAGGGGATTCGCGATTTGGGAATCTGCGCCTGTTCAAAGGCGGGCGGCAGAATGCCGCCCCTACGGGTACCGTGAATGAGGCATCGTAGGGGCGGCATTCTGCCGCCCGGCCGCGGCCACGGCCGCCCCGCCGTTTACCAGCATTGGATCGTGGCTGCGGTCAGGGGGTCGATGGTCAGCAGGTAATTCGGGTCTACGGGGACGGAACCCAAGGTCACGCCGAAATGCAGATGGGCGCCCGTGGAATACCCCGTGCTGCCCACATAGCCGATGATTTCCCCCTGGGAAACCGTTTGGCCCACCTCCACGGTATACTCGTTTAAATGAATGTAACTGGAGAACAGGCCGGCGCCGTGGTCGATGTAGACCGCTTTCCCCGATACGATCAGGTCGTCGGCCAGCACCACCCGGCCTGCCGCCGCCGCCATCACGGGCGTATCCATAGGCGCGGCGATATCCAGGGCGTTGTGCTGACTGGAGAAACGGTCGTCGACATAGCGCATTTCCCCGTATTGGGTGGATATGCGGGCGGAGACCGGCATGATAAACGGGCCGTGCCATAAGGCGGTTTTTTCGCCCAGGGCCCTGGCCGCCGCGACTTTTTCCTGATCGGAGCGCAGATTGGCGTTGGTGTACAGAGAACTCATTTCAGTGGTGGGCGTCAGGTCCTGACGGACAAACTCCTTTATTTCCACGGTCAGAGCCAATGAGAGGATGCTTTCCCACGGGTACTGCGCTTCGGGATCGTCCGCGCCGGTTTTTTGGGCAAATACCTCAATGTCATAAACCCCCTCCGGTGTGGCGTTGGGAACCTCAAACAGCGTGGCGCCGATGCCGTTTGGCGCCGCTTCGAGGGGCAGCTCCCGCTCCAGGTAGGGAACGCTGACACGATATTGATATTCCTCAATGGGACGGAGGTTTTTCACGGCGATACAGCCCAAATCGCCCTGAGACAAGACCGGTTCGGCCAGGAAGCCCTCCGGTTCGGGGACCAGGGTCAAGGTGAAGGGATAGGTGACGGTCCCTATCAGCTGTCCGTCTGTTTTCCGGGAATAGGAAACCACAGCGGAGGCGGAATAGGTCCCGGTTCTTTGGGGTTTGATGGATTCGCCCTGGCTGTTGAAGCAGACCAGCTTGACCTCGTCCGCCAGCGGAGGCAAGCCGGCCTCCAGACTGTCCCAATTCTGGGTGCGGACTTCCGGCGGAACAGGGGACGCCTGTTCTGTTTTGACGACCGTATTGTCCAAAGTGGCGACGCGCATATTGATATCGCCGGGCAGGCAGGAGACGGTTTCATCCCAGGCTGAGATCTGAAGGACAAGGGGGCTGATCACGTCCAGATACGCGTCGGAAAAAGCGTCCAGCCTCAGAATGAAATCCGTGTCCTGGGCGCTGATCTCATAGAACAGGCGGTTCTCCTGGAGATAGGCTTTCTGGTTCTCCGCGTCCACCCAAAGCTGCTGGACGAGACTGGTGTCGTTTCGGGCGTAAAAGGTAATGTCGAAGCGCAAGCCTTGCGGACGGACATCCACAGGCTGCCGGGAAGCGGACAGAGCCTTGTGCAGCGTCTTGATTTCGGCGCCGGCCTCGATTTCGGCGACGCGAGGCTCATTCTCTTCAGTCAAAACCCAAGGGCTTCGCACGGTGGCGGAAACAGGCGACGGATTCCATTGGTTCCAAAAGAATACGCCTGCCGCGGCCAGTATGACGGCGAGACCAATGACGGTGGCCAGGATCTTAACGGCATGATTTTTCAAGCCCAAGTCTCCTTTTAGATCAAAATGAGATCAAAATGAGTTCGTCTCCGGGTTTGGCGGTTCCGCCTTTCAAGACTTTGGCAAAAATACCTTCGCGGGGCATGACGCAATCGCCGAGTTGGCGATAAATCGCGCAGTGCTGGTGACATTCCTTCCCGATTTGAGTGACCTCGAACAGCGCGTCGTTGATTTGGAACCGGGCGCCTACGGGCAATTCGTAGAGGCAAACGCCTTCCGTGGTGACGTTTTCGGCAAAATTGCCGCTGCGCAGGTTCTCCATTCCCATCTTGTCGATGCTTTCCTGGCCCAAAAAACTCACCTGCCTGTGCCAGTTGCCCGCGTGGGCGTCGCCTTTGACGCCGTGGTCCACGATGAACTCGCCCAGGGGGATGTTTTCCTTCGGCACGCCTTTTTCGGCGCTGATGCTGATGCCGACGACTTTTGCCACAAATCTCAATCCTTTCGGGTATATTCGCCGGATTTGCCTCCGGTTTTTTTTAATAATTTCAAATCGCTGATGACCATGTCCTTATCCACGGCCTTGCACATGTCGTAGACGGTGAGCGCGGCCACGCCGGCGGCGGTGAGCGCTTCCATCTCCACGCCGGTCTTGTAGGTACACCGGGCGACGGCGGCGATATGCACGCGGTGGGCGGCTTCGTCGGGGCGAAAGTTTATTTCTACGCTTTCCAGCGGGAGGCTGTGGCAGAGGGGGATGAGCTGATCCACTTTCTTGGCGGCCAGGATCCCGGCCACGCGCGCGGCCGCGAATACGTCGCCTTTGGGAATATCCCCCCGGGCGATGAGGCGGAGGGTATCCGGCTTCATATGAACCTGGGCGGAAGCCTCGGCCATTCTCGCAGCAGGCTCTTTGGAGGAAATATCCACCATCCGGGCCTCTCCTTTTTGATTGACATGGGATAATTCCATGAAGCTATCCTCCGATTTGCCGCATGCTCCGGGCGGATGTGAAGCTCTCTTGAAATTGATGGCCGCGGGGTTTGTGATAAATGGTGTCCCGGATGAGCCGGCCCAATTGCCGCGGATCGCCGCGCAGAGCAGGCATGAGATCGGCCTCTCCGTTGTTCCCCAGGCACATTTTAAGGCGGCCGTCGCAGGTCAGGCGAACCCGGTTGCAATCTGAACAGAAAGCGTGAGAAACAGGCGAAATCAAACCGACCTTGCCTTTGAATCCGGGGCCGGAATACAAACGGGCCACACCGCCGGCGCCTGTGCCCGCGGGCTTCAGATAAGGCCGGGAGGAGAGAATATCGTCGCCCCGAATGATTTGTTTTTGATGGAGTTCCCCATACCGCCCGATGGGCATCAGCTCGATAAAACGGAATTCCAGGGGATTTTCCCTTGCCAGCGCGATGAAGTCGTCAATTTCATCGTCATTGATCCCGCCTATGAGAACGGCGTTGACTTTCACATGGATCCCCGCGCTCAAAGCGGCGCGGATGCCTTTCCAGACGCTGTCCAGGGCGTCCTGGCCGGTGATGCGCCGGTAGCGGTCGGGCTTGAGGGTATCCAGGCTGAAGTTGATCCGGGTCAGTTTGGCGTCCAGAAGCCCCGGCAGCCGTTCCGCGAGGCCGATTCCATTGGTGGTCATGGGTATCTCCTCAATGCCGCTGATGGCGGAGATACCGGTGATCAGCGCCTCCAAATCCTGACGGGTCAACGGCTCCCCGCCGGTGACGCGGACCTTCCGGATCCCCAGCCTGGCCATTTCCCTCACGGCCAAAATCATTTCGTCACAGCTGAGCCGGCGGCAGGGGGCGCTTTCGCCAGGCTGACAGTACAGGCAGCTTAGATTGCACTGATCTGTCACCGACAAGCGCAGATAATCGATATTGCGTCCGAATTGATCAAACATATGTTTTGTCTCCCGTAGGTGATCACCTATCTCTATGGTAACCTCAAAAGACGTTTCAATCAATCTTTTTTTCTGTGCCGGGCGTTTTTCTTTTTGGGTTCATTCATGGGACTGCATATGTTTTCCGGGATTCCGCATTTGCGGCTATTCCGAATGGAATTGCTCCAAAAACGCCTGGGGCGACAGAGCCGTAACGGGCGACTGCCGGAAGTCCTTCTCGTTGCGGGTGATGATGTAGTCTGCTTTCCAGCGTTGGCCGCTAACGGCCAGCATCGCGTCCTCGTAATCGGACATAGCGGAAGCCAGCGCGTTTTTCACATCGGCGGCGGTAACGTCGATAATATTTATATTATCAATCAAGACCTTCATATTTCCGCGCCAGCCTTTCCGCTTTGAGTTTCTTTGCGTCGGTATTCGCGCCCGGAATAATGCCGGTCAAATCGTCCACCCAAGCGCGTTTTGCTTTGGGCGCGACCAGCACGGCAATGTCCGCGCCGTTCTTGGTGATGTGGATTTCCTCGCGGCTAACAAGTGATAAATATTTGCCGAGGTTAGCCTTGAAGTCCGTCGCGGTAATCTGAATCATAGTCAAAACCCCTTTCCGTCGGCTCCTACTACATACCATTATATACCAATCGCGCAAAACAATCAATTATAATCGAATATCCGTCTACCTTGGAGCGGCGATCACAATTGCGACATTATCCTCTTCCTTGAAACTGCCGTCCAAAACCACGCTGGTATAGGCAGACCCCGAGTACCGCCAGATTGCCTGGGCCTTGCCATTCATATTCTCACCGTCCGAGACCGACATCATATCCTCAACGCTGCCGTAATCATTCCCGTCCCCGTCAAAACACATAAACGAATGGGGCGGTCCATATTTATCCGTCAGTTCGGCAAGCAGCTTCCCGAATAGATCTATTTCCATACGAGTATACCTCAATATTACTGTAAACCGGCCAAAA
>JAISDM010000238.1 GCA_031264885.1 Peptococcaceae bacterium
CCGCCTTGTCCGACGACGAAATTGCGGCGTGAAACTATCACATCTTATTATTTAACGAACCCTCATACCTCAATTTTTCACACTTTTTGGAAATGCGCGTCCGTCAAAAACGGGCGGCATTCTGCCGCCCGTCCCCGTCCGGGAACCATCATACCCTGTCATTCCGGCGCCATATTTTTGTCATTCTGGGGACGGGGCCCGGCATGCCGTGCCCCCACGGGGGGGACCGGGGGCGAACCACCGCGAGGCCTTGGGGGACAGTAGACGCGGGGCGTCCGCCGACGCCCCCTACGGACGCATTATTCACGGGGTTGTAGGGGCGGATGGCAATCCGCCCGTTTGTTTTCGGGCGGCATCCTGCCGCCCGAAATCCGGATCCGCTCGTATTTGCTCAGGTACGTTACGCTAAAAAATGCCAAACTGCGAATCGCAGACCGATTTTTATCCGTTGTTTCTCTAATCTGAATATTATGTTATACTTATCTTGGCTGCATTTCAAATATATTTTATTAAAAAATTGGAGGTGTTTATTTTTATGAAAGATCCGACGGCGATTCCTGAGCTTAGGAGCATCTACGACATGCTTTCTTTGAAAGGAAAGACGGCTTTCGTCACCGGGGGCGCGGGCGGCATCGGCAGTTCCAGCGCGGCGGGGCTGGCGGAAATCGGCGCCAATGTTATGCTGATGGACATTCCGTCGCAGGAAGAGACCTTGAAGAAATACGCGCGGCAGATCGCGGACCGCTACGGAACCAAGGCCAGTTATGTGGTGGGCGATGTGGCCGACGAAAAAGGCGTCGCCGACATGATCAACAAAACGGTCGCCGAATTGGGTTCGCTGGATGTTTGCTTCTCTAACGCCGGCGTGGGCCTCGCGCCGGACAATCCCTCCCAGATGCCGCTGGATATCTGGCAAAAGATGCTGGACATCAACCTGACCGGTATGTTTCTGGTAGGCCGGACGGCCGCCCTCAAAATGCTGGAGCTGAAAAACAAAAGCGGTTCTTTGATTTTTACCGCGTCCATGTCCGGGCACATCATCAACAAAAACCAGTCCGGCAAGGATCATCATCACATGGCCGCCTACGCCGCCACCAAATCCGCGACTGTCGCTCTGGCGAAATCCTTCGCCATGAACTACGCTTACGCCAATATCCGCGCCAACAGCATCAGTCCTGGCCTCATGCACTCCGGCCTGCACAAAAAATTCGGCATGGATCTGAGTACCTTCCCCGAAACGGGCTATGACGCGATTCCGCTGGACCGCTGGGGCACGATGGACGAGATCATCGGGCTGATCGCCTATCTGGCGTCCGATATGTCCTCCTATGTCACCGGCGCGGACATCATCATCGACGGCGGCTACACCGTCTGGTGACGCGCCGGCGCTGACCCGGCGAACGGCGGCGCCCACACGGCGGCGCTGACCGGCGGCCGGCTGTTTCGCGCCGCGCCCGCTCCCCTGTCCATGACTCGGCGACGCGCGGACGCGCTGTTTTATCTCCGCCCCTGCCAATGCCTCATCAAGGACGCGCCGGTACGCCGCCGTTCCAGCAGCAGTGTTTGGCCTTGCGCCCGCTGCCGCAGGGGCACGGGTCGTTTCGCCCTACGCCCCGCCACTTCGCCGACAAACCGGCGCGGAATCCGCTCATGATGACGGCGGGATTGGTCTTCCGCATACTTAGCCGAAAAATCTCTTTCAGCGGCTGCTCCGCGTAGGAAAAAAACATACGCAGCCCGGCGCAAAGGTAATTCAGCCCGGGCCCGCCTTCTTCCGGCTCGGCGAATCTGTCTTTCGGACAGCCGCCGCCGCACACCGCCAGCCATTGGCAGGAGCGGCACCGCGCCGGGAGAAGGCTTTGTTTGTTTGCCCCGAACTCAAGCTGCGCGGAAGAATCGACCAGGCCGCCGAGGGGCGCGTCTTCAATGTTGCCTATGCGATGCGGAGGATCCACAAAATGGTCGCAGGAATACACGCCGCCGTCATGCTCGACGACCAGCGCCCGGCCGCAGGTCGGGGACATCCAGCATAAACCGGCTTTGCCCCCGCCCCATACCATGAACATTTCGGCAAACAGCTGCACCATCAGACTGCCGATATCGCGGCTGGCCCACTCGTCAAAGACGCGGCGCAGGAAGGTTCCGTATCCCTCGGGCGTTACGGAATCCGGGGTCACATCTCCGCCGCCGCCGGGCCTGGGCCGCACGATGGGTATGAACTGGATCCAGCCTGTACGCAGTTCCCGCAGCGCCTGGTAAACGGCCAGAGGATCCTTGGCCGTTTCGGATGTGACGGTACACAGCAAATCCGGCTGAACGCCGCGCGCCTGGAGTCTGCGCGCCGCGGCCGCCGCCCGCTCATACGTGCCGCCGCCGGCGTGGTCTTTCCGGTGTGTGTCATGGATCCCCTGCCCGCCGTCTATACTCAGGCCCACGTCGAACCGGGCTTTTGCCAGAAAGGAACACCACTCGTCATCCAGAAGCAGCCCGTTTGTCTGGAGGTTATTCCGGCAGCTCCAGCCCGGGCGCAGATATTTTTGCTGGAACTCCAGCGCCCGTTTATAGAAATCCAGCCCCGCCAGGGTCGGTTCGCCGCCATGCCAGACAAAGGAGACGTCCGGCCCCGGGCTGGATTCTATGTAGCCGCGGACAAAGGTCTCCAGCGTGCTGTCCGTCATACGGA
>JAISDM010000062.1 GCA_031264885.1 Peptococcaceae bacterium
CGGAAAGATCCGGTTTTTGCCCGTATCCACAGGATACGAACGTGGTCATTCTCGCTAAAACGAAGGAGATTTCACATAAATCTACGCGGAATCACCTTCTGTGCCAGTAGGTTCTTCCAGTATCCGACTGCCGGCGTTTTGAATTGCCTGCTCGACTTTTTCCATATTAGCCTCTATCAGGAACGTTAATATGTAAGCGGCGGCAACTTCCGGCGGATTTGGATCGTGGAACCTATAGTTCAATTTGCGCTTTTTCATTAGGATGGCTTCTGCCTCCTTCCCGGCTTTTTACCGTTACTTTATATGACAGTACGGCGCCGCCTGGTTCTTGTGCGATTTCATGAAAAATAAAAAAAGTGCCGGCAGTCGGTCGGTCCCAAAGGACGCGGCGATACTACTGACACTTACATACAAACTCAATCCCGTCCGGTAATTTCTCACCGGGGTACGGGCGACAACGTGTGCAACGCGGAAAATATTCTGCCACACAAGCCATACGGCTTGCGGTTCCCGAAGGAACACGCACAAAAATCAATTACAGAGTCATTGTAACACTATATATAGTGGTTGTCAAGATAAAATATATCTATATTTAGATTTTGCCGGTAGACAAAAAAATAGATTCCGGGTCAAGCCCGGAATGACACGGGATCCCAACCATTCCGGGCTTGTCCCGGAATCCAGAGAGGCGGCAGATGTGTGAGTGGATTCCGGCATAAAGCCGGAATGACAGGAATAAGTGGGGCGCTGTGTACCCAATTTACAGGTCTAAATTATTTGGAAGGAGTGTACTACGATTTGCGGTTATTGAATGCGCGCATTGACAGAACGTGTCTCAATATGCTACGATATCAACATAAAAAGCAAATTGTGAAGGAGCGGTCATGGAGTATCATGCTTGGCGAAATCAAATGAAAATCATATTCCCGCAAAATTTCTTGTCCACATTGGCGGATCCGACTTGGAGCGCGATCTTCGCGAACGAAATCGTCGCCGGAAATATAGCCGAAAGCCTAACCCAAGCCATTATCTCCAACTATATCAAACGCTTCGGCAGAATCCGGAAAGTCATTCCGCAATCACAGACCGGTTTTCCGGACGATAGAGGAAGTCGAGTTGATATTGAAGTCGTCACCGACGACAATGAAATTGTGATTTACGAACTGCAGATCCTGCACGACCCGTCATTGCCGAAACGCAATATTTTGGCGGCTTCGCACAGGATATTTGACAGTGCCGCGCCCGGCGACTCTTATAGGGATTTGTTGAAAAAAATACCGAAAATCATACTGATCAATATATTGTGCTATAACATACGCGGCGACAACGCCGATATCGTACAGCCGACGCAGATGCTTTTCACAAAGCCACCGCACACAATAGCGGACGATACAATTACTCAGTTTAACGTACAACTGCCACGGTTTATAACATTGATAGAAGAAGGCCGCGTCGACTACAAAAACGCGCTGCACTGCTGGCTGATGCTGTTTTGGAAATCCCATGAGTTGAAAAAATCACCGCAGGAGGTGTTGAAGATGTATCCGCAATTACAGGAATTCGCGGACGCAAATACGGGATATGGCGACTTTTGCCAACGCTACAACTTGGTGGCGGCGGACAGGACCACACTCAAGAGATACGCGATGTGGTTAAACGAAGCTCTTCGCCACGAAGGTGAAATCGCCGGCGCGGTTGCTGACGCAATTGCTGGGAAAGATGCTGAAATTGCTGGGAAAGACGCCGAAATTGCAGAAAAAGACACTGAAATTGCTGGGAAAGACGCTGAAATTGCCGACCTCAAAGCGCAGTTGAAACGCTTCAAAGACATTTGATGCTCTCATCAAACCGTTGCGTTCCCTTGTTAATCCGGATTATAACGCATGTTCAAAAGCAAGACGCGCCGTCTTTTGCGGCGCGTCTTGCTTTTATTGAATGACGGCTTATTCCGGCCGAAACCGGCCGGCAATCGCATGACATTCGGCCAACGATTCGCTCAATATCCGGCCAGTGGTTTATCCAGTATTCGGCTGTCGACGCTCTGAATTGCTTGCTTGATTTTTCCTGCATTAGCCTCAATCATGACCGTTACTTTACATGATGGTTGGCGCTTGCCGCGGTTTTATGCGCGGAGTACCGTTCGAGTCATAATTCCACGGTCTTGTGGCGTGTACGTCCCAACCAAACAAACTTCTTGCCAGCATGGCCTCTTCCTGTGCCCGTGTCACATGGTTTTCTTTGTTTTTAGAATCCACAAACAGGCGGTTCAATGCACGGGTTTTGCATTGATACGCGATCGGGGCATAACTCATCTCCCAGCGTCTGATAAGGATGATCTCCCCGGTCGATGGCAGAATGCTGTAACAGTCCTCTGGCAAATCATGCTGACCCGCCAGTTCCGGGAGAAGGAAACGGTTGTCATAAGTAAAGCAGTATATATCATAATCACTAGAATTGGGCCGGCAGCGGAAATAGTATGAGTAGTCGTGTGTCTTGATGAAATAGCCCCGGCCACGGGCGCCGAGATCCTTGCCGGGATTAGCGCCGCGGAACGATTCCAACGCCGATCGGCTGGAGAAGGGCGGCTTTTGCCCGTTGTTCCGCAAAGCGTCGATCACACTGTCAAATTCGCTTTTAAAGCCAGGCGTTTTTAAATCGGACTGACAGTCAAACCATGTCGTCCAGAATTCACGTCCGCTTTTCCCAAAATCGGCGCGAAGATATCCGATGACCCCGTGCCGCTCGGCAAGTTCTCCTTCCATCCGAAAAAACAAACGCTCGTTGTCTTGTGCAGGCAGTAATATAAACATTTTCTTATCCTCCGTTCTTATGTGGTTTCTTCATGCGCGGAATCCACAATGAAGTCCTGCTTTCTTGTACACAGCCATGTATATACATTACCTGCCGCCTGACATATGCTCAGGTCAGGGAAGGTTGACATAAGGATGGGTACATATTCTCCAAAAGAATCATTTCCGGGGTTGAATTTGCCGTCCAGCCATTCACAATACCCGCTGCTAGCTTCTGAGTAGCGCCCATAGGCAGCGAATTTGCTGATTTCCTTTTTAAGGAAAGTTTCGATCCCTTCCGGGTATTCGCTTTGCTGGTTGCCGTCGGCATGATCCGCGCCCGCTTCAAAAGCGACGGTGATCTTGCCGGAGGATATATTCGCGGAAAGCTGGTGAATATAATGGTTTCGAGCTAAAGTGACGATTCTTCTCCGTTCCTCCTGTTCAAGTTCGCGGGTAGGCGTATACCGTTCAATATTTTTGTTTACATACTGATGGGCGTAGTATATCAACGCGCCGCACAATTCGCCCATGATCTTCATCGACTCCAAATCGTCATTCAAAGTCTTGAGCGTGCCCACGTGCCGCCTTGTTTCCTTCTCAACCGTTCCTGTGCTGTAATTTAAAAATTTAATTTCGGTTTCGGAGTATTCGCCGACTATGTAACAATCAATGTAGATACCCTCGCTGCCGCCGAACTGCGCCGAAGCGTAGAAATCAAAGCAATAATTCGTCAACTCAATGTCATTGCGCACAACATCTTCCGGCTCGTCCGGCAGAACATAGTCCATGATCGCCTCGGCCCTGCCATAGTGCCCGTTTTCCTTGACCAGGTTGAGCGTCGCCAAAAACAGATCCTTTGTGGTGTCCCTTGTAACTTTTTTCATGATTATGACCCCTTTCATTGAAAAACAATAAGAGCGCCGACCGGCACTCCGCGGCTTTAAGCGGTATTTCTCAATTATGCCGGCAGCAACAGGTACTTCTCGTTTTCCTTGTCGCCGCGAATCATCGAGGGGGAACGAGTTTTTTCAAAGCTCATCGTCACCTGTTCGCCGTCCACCATAGACAGCACCTCATAATTGTAAAACGGGTTGAAACCTATTGCGAGATCCATATTGCCGGCATCCGGGCATGTAAATAGGATTTCTTCCTCAACATGCCTGTCATCCGCGCTGTATACCAGTTTGAGCTTGTGATCGCGGAAGGTGTATACGACGGGTTCTTTTCGCTTGAGGCTGTTCTTTCCGCCGGATTTGCCGATATCGCAGATAAAACCGATCGCGTCGGTGAGGGCGCGCTTTTGGAACACAACCGTTTTGGCTTCGCCCGGACTAAACAGATTCTCATAGGAAAAGAAGTCGCCATCATACTGCCGGAACGCAATCTCAAAGCTTTCGGAGCGGGCTTTAACATAGCCTCTTTCCGCAATGTAGAAAACAACAAGCGAAGACGATTTTTTGTCCAAAGCTTTTGCGAGATAATTCAGTACAAAATCAGGCAGCATGAATTTTCTTGCCGAATCGACGACCAGTTCAATTTTGCCGAGCCGGTATCCATCGCAGGCCAATATGTTGTTTTTGTCAATCCACAAACCTTGAAACCGCGCATTCCCGGACGCGGGAATAATTTTCTTCAGTTTCAAACAATAAAGCAGGTCATTCTCCGGGATTGCGAAATCGGGTTCACCCTCGGGTATGTCCGGCATAGATGGAAAATCGTCGACATTGCCGTCGACCGCAAACTTAAAAACGCGGCTTCCTTTCACCGTACACTGATGATCCTCAAATGCCAGTTCAACATCGTTTTTCATTTTCAGGAGAAGAGCCAGATCGTCGCGGGGCAGCAGGGCGAGCCCGTCCAGAAGGACTTCGCCCGGTACGCGCTTATCCACTTTGATATTCAAATCGTTCGCCGTTAGCGTAATGGCGCCATCCTTCGCCGTTATGAGCAGACTGTCAAGTATCCGCAACGTATTTCCTTTCATAATCTGATCCATATCAGAGACGGATCTTTTCAGATCCTCAATATTAAGTTTGATTATCATGATTACGCTTCCTCCTTCGTTTGCCGACATAATCGACAATAATGGCGTCCCGGGACTTTTCATTCATACAGTCTCGCGCAATTAGATATTCTTGGGCCCAGATCATGTAATAACGTCGCCTTTCGGGCGCCGATCCGCTGTTCAGCTTGCATCGCCACTTCAGTCCTTTCGCGGTTTTGTTCATTTGAAAATGTTTACACTCGCAGCAAAGGTCATAGTTCCAGCCATCCGGCATTTGATCACACTTGATTTGAATTGTCGCCAATTGTATTCCCCCACTTTCCTGTAGAATATCGTAGTTCCTTTAAAAAATCGGCGCCGCGGGTGAAAGCGACGCCGCATTATTCTGTTCCGCGCTTTCAGGCGCAGGCGTACATTTGCGCGGCCATTGCCGCCGGTTCCGGCGCGATGTGTGACGCGACGCAGTATGTGGAGTTCCGCGTCTCAAAGACGATCAGATCCTCCGCGACTTGATGTATCGCTTTGACCACCGATGTCCATATTTGACCGTTGGCGTGGATAATGAGTGCGCTTGCTCCGATTTTCAACGGTAACTGTACGTAACCGTTAATGAAAACGGCCTTCTTTTCTAAATTCATTTCCATTTTGACTGTCCTCCCCAATAAAAAATGGGGATACCGCCGGACATAAGCCCGGTGGCATCCCATTGAAATTCTGGGTCGCGCGGATTTTACCGTGTGGCCATGATCATGCTTAGGCCGGCAGACGTTCCCGATCCCCGTCGATATACGCGCCCGGGGTTGAGATGTTGAACCGTTCTTCGTCGCCGCCGCCATATTCGCTGTATTCGTCATCGGTACGATTCATGGCCTCGGCCGCCCGCTGCTGGTTGACAAGCCGGATTTGTGATTTGAACGTGTCGGCGTAAATCCTGACCTGCGCCAGCTGTTCGCCGGTGAAGTCGTATAACTTCTTGAAAGTAGCGACGCTGTAATCATCTTTGCCGTTGTTCTCGCGCTTCAAGCCAATGGATACGACGCTTCCAAAAGCCGCGCGGCGCCTCGCGAGAAAAGCCGCGCTGTAAAAATCGTTGAACGGCTTGATGCTGGTCGGCGGCAAGGTGATTTGTATGGGCATATATTCCCCGTCACGCAAGAGATAAAGGACGCGCATGTTTTTACAAGCCTTGCCCCTTCCATTCCTTCCGGTACCGAACTTATTCAGCGCGCAGGTAACGCAATCGCCGCCGGGTTCGCCGGCGCCGAGTTTGCCGTCCACGGACGAGCAAAGAGGAACCGCGTCCTCTTCGTCTTCGCTTCCCTCCGGCCAGTAAGCGTGCGCGGCGTGATGATGAAGGATCACACCTTCAATCGTTCTCTCATACTCTGGATTCTCCGGGTCGTCGCCAGGTATTTCAAATTGCATGGCGCCGCCGGACGGAATCTTGACGCGCTGAAAAATGAAGCGCAGGCCGTCCATGTCCTCGGCCAGATCCTCGTTGGAAAATTCCGAGCCCTCCGTCAGTTCGGGCAGACGGAAACTCCGTTCCATTTCGTTGTTTTCTCTGTTCATAAGTTCGCTGCTCATGAATCGTCCTCCTTAAATTGTGATTTGATCGCGCGCGTTGTCACGCGGTCGCCTGTATGGCCGTTCTGTTCAAGCGGTTCCAGTGCTGCCGGTCCATTGTCAGTATGTCGAAGCCGATGCTCTCCAGTTCGGTCGCCCTGTCATAGCTTTCTATGTCCTGACTGTGGCGCGTCACCGCGTTGGCAAGACCGTACAGCGTGAAGTTGTGTTCTTCGATTAAACGGTTGAGAATGCCGCTTTCCTCGTTTTCAGACAGCTTAAAATCTCTGCTTGCCAATTTGACGACGGCGGGGACGTCGGTCGTGGTCATCCGCGCTTCGGACGCGCTTCGCATCATTCCGACGACCTGACTGAACCTGGCCTCGTCCACCGCGGCCTTGACCGTATCCTGAATCTTGAGCATAAAGGCGTGATCCTCCGCGGCCAGCGTCTCGTCGCTGTAGAGCAAATAGTTATCATCCACACTGTTTTCACTGCCGCGATGGATCCTTCTGGTTTTCGCGTTGTTCACCACCATGCCGTTCATGCACACGAGCCGCAGAATCAACGGCTGAACACTGAACGAGCCATGCCCCACTTCGCTGTTCGTAATCATAACGCCCGCCTGCACGATGTCGCCCACGCTCACTTCTGCCTGAAGGCGCGGGTTAATGACCTTGATATACATGCGGGAATCGGTGATTTGGCAGCTCTTAAACTGTGCGTCCTTTATTTCGTCCAGAATAGGAAGCACAGTTTTCAGTATCTCAAGATTATCGATCCGCCGGTAACTGCTGCTCAAAAAGGCGCGCGCGGTTCCATCGAGGGTTCGCAGCATTCGCTGCGCCGGTTCGTGTTTGAACCACGCGTTCACATTCATCGCGAGCAATTCGGGATAGGTGTCGAGCATCCGGTCATAGTATTTTGCCGGGATGTTGACATGGGTTCCAATTTGTCTGTGGGCAATGGGGTTCACGTCCAGAGGCTCAATAAAATCCGAACCCTCTTTCTCAAGAATTCTCATCGCAATGCCCGCTCCATTCGCTTCCATCTCAAGAAAGCGCGTGTCTACGCCATAGTCCGCTTTCGCGCTGCTTTGACGCGCGACTTCGGAGGCCATTTCCTGAATCGTTATGCCAGTTTTCATTGAGTCATCCTCCTCACCACGATACTTTGATGCAATCGTCCGCAACCGCCGCTGAAAGTCCCTGCTTTTCAATCACCTTGACGAGGGCCTGCCATACGCTTTTGCCCGGAAGATTTTTGAACTTGTCGCGCACTACCTCGCCGTCCGCCTGACGGGCGCAGATATCGCCGTTTTCCTTGACGACGAGGCTGGCGTGGCCGCGTGAGTTCAGATCGGCGACGCAGGCTTCAAGGATTTTCTTGCCTTGTATGCCGTACCATACCTCCGGGTCCACCGGTTGGCCGTTCCTGGGCTTTGGGGCGTCGGGGGCGCCGGCGCCTCTCAAATCGGCGAGCGGCACAATCCGCAGCATGTCACAGCCGATCCGCGCAAGCTGGTCGAACACAACATCCGCATAATTGAAATCGGAGACGCCGTACAGCCGGATTCTGCCTGTGCCGCCCTCAGCGGCGAGTCTTTCGGGATTCTTTGAACACCATTCCCATGTCACATCAGGATAGGCGGATTTCAGATAAGACGAAATCCGGCAGTTGACATGACGGAGCAATACGGTTTCGACGGATCCGCCGGGATCAGGGTTATAAACCTCTCCGGACACAAACTCCGTCTGTTTGTTTCCCCTCGCGGCGCATTTTTTATCAAAAAACATGCCGATACGTTTTAAGCCTGAGCGCATAGCGCCTCCCAACATCCAGATTCCCCATACGGCGAAGACAGCGGCCAGGTACCATATCTGTTCCGGACCTTTAACAAACGCCGATACCGCGAGGACTCCGGCGATCAGGAACGCGAGGCTCTTTTTGGATGCGTTTCCGCGTTTCATTCGTGTTGCCGTCCTTTCTTGAAATTTTTGTTTTCAAACAAAAAAAAGAGGGACCGGCCACGCCTTTCAGTATATCTCTCTGAAAGAACGCAGCCGATCCCTCTGATGCGCCGGAAACACCTCCGGCAAGTCTTCTCTGTCTCCGTCAATGACCCGGGCGGGGTACATCTCAAGCGGAGCGTTTGGTTTGAACTGTCTTTTTCTCCTTTCCGCCGCGGCGCAGCCAAAATATCTATACAAAAAGCGCCAGTAATAATCCACCGGCCCGTCAAAACGGCGCGGCTATATACGACTGACGCTGATATACAAACTCAACCCTGCCCCGATCAAGAGGACTTGGGCGACAACGTGTGCAACGCGAGCTTCTCTCGCCATACAAACCGGGTGGTTTGCAAATCCCGAAGGATCACGCACAAGAATCAATGACAAGAGCATTGTAACACTATATAACGATGGTGTCAAGGGGTATAAACGCTATATATAGATATTTTATTTTGTTCTTATTTGATTATGTAAGCCGCCAAAGCCGTTTTTTGTTTATCAAGATATGCCGCTTGTGCCACTGTAAGGTTGGCTGTTCTTTGAGCAAGCAACTTTTTCTCCGCCAAGTTAATTCCTGGGGAGCGAATGATATTGCCTATTCGGGTACGATGGGAAATACAAGCTATATGAAATGAATCTTTGGGCATCCCTTTGACTCGATATTTTGAACGATGCGGAAATGTCATGTCAGCAACATAATATGCACTCGCACTATCAACAGCTTCCAAAGCCAAAAGCGCATCATCCAAGCCTTGTATGGCCTGCGTCAAACTGTTTGATGTTTGTGTATCGGATGGATCACAGAATTGCAGTTCTTGAGTTATGAACGCTTTTTCAGATAAAATCAAGGATGCTAAGTCCTTAGCAGCTTGAAAATGTGCCTCCAGAAATACATCCATCGCATACGCAAGTCCATTCCGATAGCTGGTTCTCCCTGTAGCTTCAAGCCCTTCCGTGTCGAGCCATTTACGGCCTTGGTCAATTTCTGCCGCACAATCAACGATCCTAGCGATTAAGCCAATCTGTTCCAAATTGAGCCTCCGCTTCCGCTAAATTCCATCCGGCTTGAATTAAACATTCCACACCCACATTTTCTTTTACAAACTTAGCTAAGTAAGCAGGTAACGGGATAGTCCTTTTCATAGCGACTGCCTCCGCTATTTTTCCCTCTTTTTTCAGTTCAAGTGATTGCATGTAGATATCAGCTTTTTCATGCTCGGTCATAAGCCTATGTTCCATAATCATCACCGCCTTCGTTGTCATTGTATCACACTCGGCTGCGAATGGGTACAGATTTCCTCAAATCCTAAGAAATAATCGGAGGAAAGGGCAGCATCGAAATACCCGCTGCCTGTGGACAGTCGCTCGCCCTGTTTGAAATAGAAGCGGTATCGGCGCCCGATTTTGATCTTGGATCCTTTCCCGAGCCGAAGGGTCGTTTCGATCCCAGCGCCGTCCATGATCTTTACCGTGAATTGCTTCCGGAAAGGCTTCGAGGACGCCTCGACGCAGGCGCCCTCGATCACTTCGTATTTTTGTTTTGCGGCGACGTTATACAGATTCACGCAGCGGACCGTGCTGAAAGCGAACACAAGGCCGCTCAGCGCGAGCGTGACGGCGTCTCCCGAGAAAACATAGTAGGCCGCGCCTGTCACCAGGCAGCCGGCGCCGATCAGCGCCGTGAGCAGCACTCTTTGAAGCAGCGCCTTCGGGCAGTTCTTGAGCGTGTTCATCCCGTATGATCCAATCCTTTCAAATTTACGCGGCTGTAAGTTCCGTCATAAACCGCTCGTTCCGGCGCAGCTTGCCTTTCGCCCGGGATATCCACGCGCCGACGTGGTTCTGCTCAACGCCCCACAAGTGGGCAATCTCCGCGCCGGTGTAACCCTTGGCTTTCAGTTCCAGCGCGTCAATCCCAAGCCGGGTCACGCCGCCGTACTCAGATTTGGTTGATTCCAGCAAGCCGAATACCGCGATGTCCGACAATAACTTGTCATATGTATCCTCAGCGGCATAGCTGCCTTTGTCATTCTCGCCGTCGCCTGACTTCTGTGACAAATCGGCTATGCTGACGACGTTTTTATGCTTCCCGAATATTTTCTTGCAATAGGTAAACAGTCCGTTCCGCACGACTACCTGCGCGTATGTTTCAAACGCCGCCGTTTCACCGTCGTATGTGACGGCCGCGTGACACAGGCACAGGCAGCCTTCTTGAAACAGATCGTCGTAACCGAGTCCGGGGATGCTTTCGTTGACCGTGATATGGTGATATATCGCCCATTTCACGATGTCGGTGTGTCCGGCGACAAGATTCCTCTGGGCTTCATTTAGAACCATCCGTCTGGTCACGGATAACACCTCGCTTTCGTTTGTGTTTGTCATTTCGCCAGTTCTTCAAAAGCGTGGATATGCTTCGCCATGATCCTCATCGCCGCCTCATCCACATCAACATCGGTCGCAACAGCGTTTTGACGGAAAAGGTTGTAGTCCAACAGCACATAGCGCGGGGCGTTGTTCTTGAGAATGATCGCCGTTCCTCTCTCGTCCACAAGGCGGGCAACCCTTGAAAAATTCTGGTTCGCTTCCGACATGGAAACGAGGTTTTCAGCGTTAATATTCATAGCGCGCCTCCTCATATCACAGTATAACACATTACTAGGATAAATGCAACCTAAATATTTGGGGAATATTTACGGCTTGAATACGCATTGGCCGTCTGTAAATTTTGGATAACAGCCTTGGTATTCCTTATTTACGCGGTGGCAGATGTTCAGGCTCGCGGCCTGCAGCAAGGCGCAGTCATCCGGTGAGCTGACATGCCATTCCAGCCACAGCGCGTACAGCGATTCAAAGTCATGCCGGCTGAGAACCGCCCGGCACTCGGATTTATCTGCGATTAATCCCGTCATACTTTGTATGGCGCCGGCGGGGATCACCACAGGCTGCCCGTCGTAATCGGGAACCATAAGGAATCCCGGACAGGGCGCGGCTTTACCGTATGGGCATCCGCCGCACTGGATATAGATGGAATTCCGCCAGTTTCCTTTGGCCGCGATCAGGAAGGAAAAGAGAGGACATGTTTTGCTTTCCATGTTTTTCACCTTCGTTACGTAGTATTTGAAAAAATAAAAAAAGGGACGGCGTCACATAAAGCATGGCCGTCCCTTCCACCTTCTGTCAGCGATATTACGAGAAAAGACTGTTGATGACCTCTGTGATACGTGGGATAATGGTTCCGTTGAATATCAGCGTGATCGCCGCCAGCAGCAGCGCGCCCAGCACCACCGCAATGATGACCTTCACGGCGTCGCTGATGTAGAAATCGCCGCGCTGGTTGGATACGGCCACGCGTACCCTGGTCGTAAGCGCGGACGCTTTGCCGCGCGCGTAAGCAATGATCTTAGTCATACAACCCTCCTGATCAAACGAATTTTCTTTCAGCTCAAAAAATGAGCGGATCGGCAGGCGTCACCCGTCCGATCCGTTTCCGCGTATTGAACGGTTTAACTTTGCCGCGCCGGACGGCGCTAAATGAAACCACTGTAATACAAACATCTCACCCTTTCATATTGGGATCATATAAAAAACCCTCCGCAGAGGCAGAGAGACTAACCGAAGAAGACGCCGAGAGACTCAACGACTTCGGTGACGAGTACCACTAAATAAATAATGATGATGCAAATCAACATCATCATTGAGTATTTCTGTATTTTTTTCGGGCGCTTGGCGGCTTCTTTCTTGAGGTTATTCAGTTCGATCTGCCGCATATCGAAACAGATCATCTTGAAATACATCCGCTGGTCGTCGCCGCGCAAAGTCCCTATGAGGCCGCGTACCACATCGCTGAGCAAGGGGCTTCCGACGCGACTCTCAAACCGGATCAGGGCGTTTTCGTAGTTGCCGGTTTTCATGTCAGCGGTGGTCTGATCGAGTTCCTGCCTGAACTCTTGGCCGGTCACCCGCTTGTACCGCGACAGGATTTTTAATACGTCGCGGTCGTTTTCGAGATTCTGGGCAATCGTCAGGGCGAATCTCGGGATCTCAGCCTCAATGACCTTTTTGCGCTTTCTGACGAAATCGAAAGCGGCGTAATAGGTGGAAAACCACAGCGTCACCGCCAGTCCGACTACGACCATTGCCAATAGGGGCTGCAGGATAAAAACCGGCGCCGAACACAGGGCGACGAGGGCGGCGGTGATGTACGCTTTCAGCGTGTACACCTCCGGGCCGGCCTCGACCCCGGCGATGGTCAGTACCGCTTGGAGCTTGGCCCGTTTCAGCTTGTCCAGCTTGATGTATTTCTCGAAGAACAAGGCGACGCGGGTAATGTAGACGTCCAGCAGCTTGTCGCTTTTGACGCCTTGCTGCTTTTTGCTGAGCAGCATCATCCTTGAGGTTCTGGCGGTGGGGATGTCCGCGAAAGCGCAGGACAGGTAATATGCCCCGAACCCTGTGAATACGCAAGCTAACAGTACAAGAAATCCCATAGTCTCACCCCTCGTACTCAATCGGTTTCGACAGCTTCATGATCCGCGACACCGCGAACAGGATGATCGCCGCGCAAATGGCGAGCGCGATCTTTCCGGGCGTCGTAAATATAAGGGCGTGAAACCAATCTTTATTCAGAAAGTACAACAAAGGGATGTTGGCGATCACAAGAAACATCATTGTGATCGCTTCCCGCCGCGGTCCGTTCATCAGGGCGTCTAACTCCGACTGTACGACGCGGATGTCGCTGAACTTCTGAATGACTGACGGCAGCGTGTTTTTCATGGTGCGGTCGGACTGGCACTGTATCAAGGTGTTCGCCCACTCGTGAAACACTCGGTTGGGTACCTTCATTTTAAGGCTGTTGATCGCCGAGATCAGGTTGGCGCTGATCATTTCCGATTCAAAGACAAACGCCTCAAAGTTCGTTTTTATAGGCTCATTGATGGACGGGATGTTCTCTTTCACGGACCGGACCAGATCTTCTGTCCGCAGATAGGACGTTGTGACGATGGAGACGGCGGTTTCCAGTTCCTCGTTCAAATGCTTCTTATAGGTTCCCGCCGTGGAACGCAGATACCATATTGGGATGAGGGAGAAGCCGGCGCCCATAATGGGCGCCATAAACACGTTGCCTATCATCAGGGCGAGTCCGGCGCCGACGGCGAACAGGATGAGCGAAAGCCTTTTGATGAACTCAAACTGCGCCTGCCGCCCCGTATCCCTTAGAATCTGCCCTATTTCATAATCCCGGCTGAAAAACCGCTTGACCGGCGTCCCGAGCAGTACCTTCAGCTCGTCGCCCAGTGTGACGGCTTTTCGGCGGGTCAGGGCTGTGAATATATCATTGATCCGCACGTCGAACAGAGCAAGCAGGCCGCTTGAAAGCAGTGTGAAAACGATGATATGAATCCATCGCACGTTATTTCACCTCCCCGGCATATTGAAATTGAGCCAGCTCTTTGCTGGATATTCCGTTGTCCAGAAACCGCTTTTTGAGTGTGTCGGAAATATTGCCGGTCTTTTTGTGGCGTCCGATCACTTGGATCTCGCCTTTGTCGTCGGTCGTGTTGTCTATGACGTCATATTGATACAGGGAGCGGTAATGCAGCTTTCCGTCCGCAAAATCCTCACCCTCGATGATCTCCATGATCTTTCGGCTGCGGTCCTCCAACTGTTTCGTAAAAACGACGACCGGATAAGCCTCCACCATGATCTGCGTGAGGATATGGTCGTCCATGTTGTATTTGCGTTTGGCTAAGGTCATCATGCGGCGGTAGGTGCTGACTGAGCTGTTGCTGTGGATCGTTGTGCAGACGGTATGCCCTGTCCGGGAACTCTCGGCTGCCGATAGGCTTTCCGCGGCGGAACGCATCTCGCCGATTCCGATTACGTCCGGGTGCTTTCGTAAGACGCGTTCCAGAAGAAAATCCTGGTTGATGTTCATGGACGGGTTCTCATGGGGCCGGGTGAGCAGATGGACGACCGAGTTTAGTATGTTACCGTCGCCGTCCCGCTTCACCAGGTCGAATTCGCGGGATCCCTCCTCGATGGTGATGAGTCTGCGGTTGTTGGGCACCATGGAAAGCAGCCAGGCCATGACCGTTGTTTTGCCGGAGCCCGTGCTGCCGGCGATGCAGACCGACACGCCGTAGCGTATGCAGGCGGTGAGGAAGGCCAGCATTTCTTCGGTGGCGCTGCCGGAATTTAATAGTTTTTCCTTGGTCACCGTCTGTTGGTTGACGATACGGATGCTGGCGTTCAGGCCCACATCCGCATCCACAATCGGGCTTTTGTCCGCCGAGATGCGGATGTTTTTGTCTAAAAAACCGATGATGGACGGCATGGTGTCGTCAATGATCATGCCGCAGGCCGATAACATGCGCCGGGTCACGTCAATGGCGTGCTGGGGGGAGGCGAATTTATCGGGGATCTTGATGCTTCGCCCGCTGGATAGGATGACCTCAATGTCGTTGTAGGCGTTGATGTTCACCTCCTCGACGCCGGGCTTGTATATCCATTTCTTTAAAAACGAATACCCGGCCATGTCCTCGTAGAGCTTGTCGCGAAGTTCCTCTGTGGAAAGACGCTCCACCGCGTATTTGCGTTTGACGAGGTATTGGGTGATGAGTTCCTTCAAAACCGCGTTCGCTTTGTTTTGGTTTTCGTCGCCGACCAGCTTCGCGGCGTGGTTTTCGGTGAAATACCGCTGCACGTCCTCAAGGATCTGGTCGTAGGTGACGGTGTCCGACGCCACCGGCGTAAAGAATACGTCACTCAGATTGTTCATTCGCCGCCTCCATGACTTTTTTCAATGATTCCGTATACCGGGAGTTGCAGTAGTCAATCGCCCTGAACATCCCGCCCTCGGTGGCGCACCGGTCGATCTCTTTCCCATACGGCAAAAGCCCCGCCCAGCCGCCGATGATGTGCCCCATTTCCTCGATGGCGTGGAATGGTCGCGCCATGCCGGCAAAAGACAGATGTTCGTTGTAGCGGAAACGCGCGTCCATGAGCAGGGGCTGGTGTGCTTTCAGATAGTGGACGCCTTTCAAATCCGGCGTCAGGATTCTCACGATGACGTCCGCCGCGTCTATGGCGGCCGGTGTAAAAAGGTTCGTCATGTTCGGGCCGCAGTCGATGATCACAAAGTCTACCAGCTTGGCGGCGTTGGCGATCAGGCCCATGGCCATGTCGTACTTTATCTCGGGGTAACTCAGAGGGTTTTCACCCGCGGCATAGCCCATCAGACCGATAAAAGGGTAGGACTTCAACATCGTCACTTTGCTTGCCACCAAGGCGGTGTCGATCTCCACGGAGGAAAGCGCGTGGCCGATGGACGCGCCGGTTTCGATGATCTGATCGGGCAGCCAAACGGGGAGCATGGGCGTACCGCAGTCCGCGTTGATGATGATGGCTTTCTGTTTGTCTCTCGTAAGGGCTTTGGCCAGAATACAGGAAAACATGGATTTCCCGCTCCCGGAGCTGCCCCATACGGTGATCATTTTTCCCACGGCTCATTCCTCCCCGCCTGAATCGGATTCGTTTTCATCATCCTCAGGATCATCCCCATCGGGAACAGACGTTGTATCCGCCGGATTCTCAGTGACGGCGCTTTCATCGGCTTCAGCTTCATCCTCTTCATCATCAGCTTCCTCGTCCGCGGGATCATAGATCTCCCGTAGAATCGCGTCCTGCGTTTCAAGCAGCTCGTTCGCGAGTTTTTCATTGTCGCGGCATATCAGGGCCACATGGGCCACGCCGTCGTTTTCCAGGGCTGTGATGATCTTGGCCTGCTCCGGCGCGGCGAGGACGGTGACCGTGGCCGATTGCCGTTTTTCCTCATCCTCAGACAGTTCCCGCGAGTAGTCCACGTTGACGCCTTTGGAATCGGTGACCGACAGGACTTGGACAAACCGCAGCTCCGGTATCTCATTCGCGCCGTCCAGGTAGTGGTAGACGCGGACAATGTCGCCGGTTTGAAGTTTGTCGGACAGGCCGCTGGCAAGGGATTTGACCGTCAGGGATATGGCGACCTTGCCCGAGGGTATGCTGCTGAGTTGGATGTCGGAGGATACGGGCGCGAAGCTGACCTTTGAGGATAGGATATAATCCCCGGCGTCCAAGTCGGCGGTCACGTATTTCCCCACCACGTCGTTTTCGTTTCTCGCGATGTTCGGCGGCAGATTGTAGCCGCCTACTTCGACAATCTCTATATCCTTCGTTGTGAGGACCGCGCCTTTTCGTACCGGCTGGACGACGCGGACGATCTCGGTCTTGCCGTTGGTCTGCCGGCTGACGGCGGGGATGGCGACAAAGGCGACGACGGCCGCCAGCGCGATGCTGACGATGCCGAATATGAAGCGGTTGTTGAGTTTCATAGGGTTGTTCTCCTTGCTTTATATCAATTTATATGAATTTGAAAGCCGTGACGACCAGGCATCCCGCCGCTATGAAAGGGACAAAAGGCAAACGCAGCGCCTGTTCATCGGCCTGTTTCATCCTTACCAAACCCACAAGCAGCGCGAGAAGTGACGCAAGAAGCAAAATGCCGATGATGCTGTACGGCCCGTAAGCAAATCCCAGTATGGCCGCGAACTTGATGTCACCGCCGCCAACGCCGCGTCCGTCTTTAGAAATCCAAGCCGCGGCCAACAGGACGGCCGCCCCCAGGACTGCGCCCAATAGTGAAGACAACAGCGGCAATACAAAGGTGTTGAACCCGATGGCGCCGGCGTTTGATGCCAGCGCGTTTATGAAGGGGGCGGCGAGCGCGGCCGGCGAGAACAAAACGAGCGCCTTGTCCGGCACTCGTCTTGTCTTTGCGTCATACGCCGCGAACCCAGCGACGATAAGCGGCATGAACAGGTAATAAGCGATCCGCGCCGCGTTACTCACGGTTCGTGTACCAATCGTCAAAGAGACTTTCCTGTATGGTTACATAATCCGTCAGATTCACGCTGAGCATGCCGGCCGGGGTCCAGGCATCCAACAGCCATGTGTAAACGGTGTAGGTTCCGTCGGGATACCATACCGGGACAAAATGCGCCCTTCGGTTATATGTGCTGAAACTGTTTTGCCTAAATTCGAGCTGCGCCATATAGGTCCCGGAGGTTCGCTCCAGGAGCCGCCAATATGTGTCATACCGGAACTCGGGAAAATAACTGACCGCCGTTTGCGCGGCCGCCACATGGCTGGCCGGCGCGCCGGTCGTAAAGCGCGCCGTGACCTGGTTGTTGACGCCGTATCCGGATTTCATCAGCTTACCATTGGCGGTCGGTACTTTTTCATCTGGGGCGACCACGCTGGCGGCGGACAGACTCGCCGAGTAGTTGTCGGTGAAATAATCCCACCATCCCTGATCCTCCCACCATCCTTCATCCACCGAATAGCTGTACGAGTCGCTGTGGGTGTTTCCGTCGTCGTCGGTCCAATCGTATGATTCGGTATAAGTGACCCAATACTCAATCCATACCCAATTCGGATGCCACCGCGCCCACCAGACCGACCATGACGCCGATGTGATTTGCGTCTTGCTCGGGATCGGCGGGGCGGTAAAACCGTCGTTGCGGTCTGTCGCTTTTGGATCGGGCGGCGGGTTTCTGTTCAGATCCACGATTTTCGCCGTAATGGTATTCGCGCTGAGCGTACCCATATTCGCGCTGACCGTTAGGGTCATCGTTTGCTCGGCAGCGGGAGTGGTCCACTTGGCCCAAACAAGCTGGCTGCCGCCGGCGGGGATCACAATGGAATTGACGGTATAGGTCGCGCCGTTGATGTAGAATCGGACCGTCGCCGGTGAATCGGGATTGATTTCATCGGCCGTACTTAACGTGACCGCGGTGACGACCTCCGTGTGGACGCGGTAGTCGACGCTCGTTTCGCCGGGCTCGATAGGTTCGGGCGGTTCGCGGGGCGCGCCGCCATAACTGACGATGCCCATCCCGAGTGACGAAAGAATCGTTTCGGTTGTCTGCCGCCCCGTCGCGCTGCCGTCAAAGGCGGGCAGTCCCAAATCCGAATCCTCCAAAAACATGGCGAGGGACAGGTTTTGATGGGTCAGTGAAGACAGCTTCATATACAGATCTCCGTCTGCGAGTTGGTCGTACAAAGCGGCTTCGGTGGCGGTCATACAGTATTGGTCATTGTCATATGTGAAATACGCGACGGGCTCTATAAACAATTTGTACTCGCCGCCGATTAACCGGTCATAATCAATGCTCGCCGTTTCGGCCACCATCATGGCGGCGTATTCGCTGCTGAAGTAATTCCGGACGGCGTCGATGTTGTTTTGCCCGCTGCTGCTCACGATGGTTGGCATAGCATACGCGGGTTGATGGTATTGATACCCTGTGTCCGTCTCTAAAGAAAGAGACGCGCCCGCGAGATAGTCCAGTTTGTTCGTGTTGCCGAAATGTAACAGGGAACTGGGTTGTTCCTTGTTGGAGAAATCCACTGGCGAGGATACAGCGGCGCCGGTGTTGGCGTCGACGACGGTGATTCTAACGCCGTCATTGCCGGGGTTCCAGAAGCTGCTTGACGTTCCCGATCCCATCCCGCCGCCGCCGGAATCTACGTTGGGATCACCTACTGAAGCGAGCGCCGAAAACGGGAACATAGCGAACGACAGGGATAGGCAAAGCCATGTAGTGATCATCCGTTTCATGTTCATAAAAAAACCTCCTGTGTGATAACGAAAGCGCAGCCGGTATCGGCTGCGCTTCTTTGCCATATGGACTTAGATTTAATTCATTCGCCCGACCATTTTATTGGGATCGCCCTTGCTGTCGACAACAATTTTTATAACTTTAGAGGGCTTTACCCATCCAAACACTGGGTCGTACACCTCGCCTTTATCGTTGGCGCCTTCGGGGACGGGGGCGCTGCGTGTCGGACTCGGCTGCGGCGGTTCGACAGAAGCCGAGGGTTGCGTGGGAGGCTGCGTAGAAGGCTGTGTGGGGGTGGGGTTGTGGTCGGGATTGGTTCCGGGCGTCGCCGGCGGCGCTTCCTTCGGCGGATTGGGATCGGTGAAATCCACAACGACGGCGTCGCTGGTTTTTTCGACCACTGCCGGGTATGCCTCCGATGAACTGGTTGAGGATGTGGGTGAAGGACTGGTCACGCGGCTGTCTGCTTGCCGGTTGCCCGCCCGCCAACTGTCCGCGTTATGTTCCTTTGCTTCGCCGTCAGCGGCTATGTTTTTCCCGTTTTCGGCAGCCGCGTTTTCCGTCCAATGGTCGATGGGCGCCAAAGGGACGGGATCGTCTGGGACGAATGTTCCTTTGTCCCCTTTCCCCCAGAAAGCGCAAGCCGTCAGAATAACGGCGCAGAGTATCGCGAGCGTTCCCGCGGCGAATGATTTTGACATAGTAAATTTTTTCATGGTCATCGACTCCTTTCACATATTATATACAAAACCGGTCGCCGTTTTTTCAACAGCGACCTAAAATTTAACGTTGTGATACCCTGTCAGGCTTACATGCCGCGTGACGGTGGGGTATCTGTTTCCGAACATCGTGATATAGAATTCGGCGTCGCAGGCAAACACATACTCGACCCGATCCCCGGTCAGATTGAATGCCAGACGGATATTGTGTATCTCGTAATCATTGGTCGAGAGGGGTACTTTCATGGCGAGCCCGTCCCGCACGGATTGCTCAAGCTGCTGCGTGTATGTGGCGCTGGAATACAATGTCCGCAAATATTCCTCATAGTTGACTTCCCGCTGGGAGCGGTAGGTATCGGCGTAGATGCTGGCGGTCAGGTTGTTGAGTTCCATCTTCGCGCCGTTTCTTATATTGATGACGTTGATTTGAACTGACGCGTACAGGAGCAGGAAGGCTATGAGCATGACGGCGCCGACAATGAAAAAGCAGGTGTAAAATGTAACATCGCCTTTGTCGTTTCGCGGAACTTTCTTTATATTCTTTGTTATCCGGTTCATCGTCCCGCCTCACTTCCAATACCGTTCGCTGACGCCCGCGCCCCTTGCCACAATGGTAACGCGCGTAAGATTGAAGTCCCACATGCCGCCCAGGTTGGCGCTTCCTGTGACCGTGACATAAAACGGCGTGCCCAACTGGATGCCGTTCGTCATGCCCGGCGGCCGCGGCGACCAAAAGGCGGCGTCCACAGAGTATCGGATATCCTCCGCGCTCCCGATCTCGCCGCTCAGGAATACAAATAGGGCGGCGGTATCGGCGTTCACGCCGCCGGCAAGCTGTATCTGTTTCACCATCTGATCCACGGCCAAATCCAGCTGCCGCTTGGTTGAGATGATCGAAAACAAGTTGATCACGAATGCCAATATTAAGACGGTGACAAAGATGAATACCACCGTGGAGATATAGGTCGCCTCGGCGCGGTCTGATTTGAGAACGCCCCGGATTCGTTTGTGTTTGTACAAGTTGATTCACCGCCTTTATTTTCGGTTTGCAGTTTGGAAATCAGATTGTAATTTGGGCGCGGACGTAGTAAAATAAAAATATAACTACGACCGAGCGAGGTGAGACTATGCTGTTCCGTGACGGATTGCCGGAAATCCTCCCGCCCAGCGAAGACGGCGTTTTTAAATCAACTTTTACCCGTAAGGAAGCAAAGCCCGCGCTCCTTGAGTTGCTCTCCGACATACTCAGCCGCCTGCTCAAAGATGTGGCCGTCCGTAATAACGAGCCGCCGATAAACGACATCGACGCAAAACGGGAAGTGTTCGATATAAACTGCGTCGCAAGCGATGACCAAGCCCAAATGGATATAGAGATTCAGACAACACCGATGAAGGGTGATACGCGGGAGAATGAACACAAGTCTTTCCGTAATCGCGCTGTATTTTACCTCTCCGACCTTCACGCGAACCAGCCGGGCCGCGGTATTCGTTACGCCGATTTTTACAACAGTTATCAGATAATGATATGCAATTATAAGGTTTTTAGCTGGGATAACGAACTCGTGGAGAAATTCACCTACCGCAATGAGCGAGGCAGGCAGCTTTCCGATATAACAGCCGCAGTTTTTATAGATTTGACGCAAGCAGACGAAATCGCGAAGAAACCCGTCGCCGAGATGACAGGTATTGAATTATGGGTGGTATTTCTTGCAAAAGCGAACGACCCGGAATACCGAGATGTGATCAATGAAATAATAAAAAGAAAAGAGGGGATTTCCGTGGCGTATGAGATGTTGACTTCGATAAGCGCCGACGAGAACGAACGCGCCCGTTTCCGTTCCCGCCGTATGTGGCAGATGGACAGGGAACACGAGATAGCGTCCGTAAATTATGAGTGGGAGAAAATCGTTGCCGACAAGGATGCTATAATCGCTGAATTACGAGCCAAACTCGACGAGCGCGCATAACAGGAAGTAGCTTCAGATCATAAACAAAACCTGTATTATTGAACAAACGATACGCGGGTCATCGGGTATAACCCCTGACGGCCCGCGTCTTTTTAAAGATTCTGTTTGATGATACGGGTGATCAGGCCCACCGCCACGCCGCGTTCTTCGTCAATATGCGTGACCGCGAAGCTGACGTCATCCTTTTTCCCGGGCATTCGGCGGTCATAGCAGGAGTGGGCGATGGCGTTGGCGCCGTTGGCGAGCCGGATGTAGACGACGCCTTTGTGTACGTCGGTCACCTTGCCCGCGTATTTGCTCTGGACACGGCACTTTTTCAGGTTTTCATGGCTGGTGTTGTCCGATACGCTCTTGATGTCGGCTTTAATGGTGATATCTTCAAGGCTGTTGCGCCTGACGCTGAGGACGCGGACGAGGATCTGATCGCCCACATTAAAACGCTCATGGGCGTCGCCGATCCAATCCCACGATAAATCCCGCGCCATGATGGAACACTCTACCCCGAAGGCTTCAACGCGTACTACCTTGTCGGCCACGGCGATCACGCGCGCCTGTACGACGCGCCCGTCGTAAATACGGTACATGCGGTTGGCATCGGTGTTCAGATAGAACAACTGCCGCTTCTTCAGCATGGCGTCCTTTCGGCTTGCCACAATGCTGCGGCTTTTGGATTCGATGCCTTTGACAATAAAGTCGATTTCAGCGCCGAGCATGTTGCCGAGTATCTTGTTCTGGCGCAGCATAAGGTCGTCGTACTCCGGCCCGGAGGGATTGCGGGTGAGGTTGATCATCATTTCCTTCATGGGAATGACGATACGAAAATCGTTGTAGTTCACGATTGCGACGGTCTTGCCTGTTTCGGTCCGCTCAATACCGCCAAGGGCGCCGGTAAGCATCTTGCGGGTACGGTAGGCGTTGCGGATCTCGTGCCACGCGGCATCTTCGATACTCTCCCGCGTCTCTACCTCGGTCTTTGATTCAATGGTCAGGATGGGCGGCGGCGCGGCGCGTTTCCGTACCGGTCTCTTTGCCGGCCGCGCCGTGGGTGTATCCTCGAAGGAGAGATCGGGAGCGTCGTCATCGAGGCCGCCTTCCGCGCCGTCATCGGAGTTGCCGGTCGCGCCATCGCTGAGGCCGTCGCCCGCGTCGTCGGGATCGTCGCCCGCGTCGTCGCCGGGGTCATCGGCTGCGCCGTCATTGTCGAAACCGCCGTCCGCGTCATCACCGGGGCCGCTGCCCGATAAGTCGGCCGCGGGTTCCGGTTCCTTCTTCTTTCGCGAGGTTCTTTTGGGCTTTTCGGGGGGCGGCTCGTCAGGTTTATCGCCATCGCTGTTCTTGAAATCGGAGTCGTCGGCATCAAAACCAAACGGGTCGGGGTCAATAGATTCGTCCGTTTCGTTCTGATGATCCCCGTCCTCCAGATACCTATCCTCCGGGCGTTCGTCCATAGAGCCGAGCAGATCGTTCATATCCACGTCGCTTGTTTCGGGCTGCTGTCCCGCAGAGTTCAGAGATTCGATGTTTTCGCTGTTTTCCTCTGCGGAAAGCGTCTGATCCTCTTCCGCCATGGGAAATTCCTGGTTCCATTCCGCAGCCAGCATCAGATCCAGTGCGTCGGTTTTCTTTTTCACCGTCATAAAATAATCCCTCCTGTCATTTAAGTCAGTTATTTGGACATAATAGAGTCTTTCCCCGCTGAAACATAGCCCGGCTTATCTCTGGGGCCGCCGCCTGATTCCGGCGGTTTTCCTTTCCTGCGCGGACGCGCCGGCGGCGGGACGTCGGGTTCCTCCATACTGCCGGAAACCGGATGATTCGGGACATAGTCCGACGCTTTGCGGGGCGTCAGCTTTTTGGCCTCCGGGTGGTTGGAATAATCGTACTTGTCCACTTGGAGAACTTTTTGCCCGCGCATGACGACCAGCGCCTTGTCGATGGGGAGGCGGAGGACTTCATCCATCGTGAGGACCTTTCGCTTGCCTACGCCGTTCGTCTCGCGGTATTCCGGCGTATAGTCCGAAATCCGCCATGTGCCCAGCGTCTTCGCGCGGCTTGAAACCTGTATGCTGGCCTCCCCCGTCCGGTCTGATATGAATTTTGCCGTGAGCTCGTCCGTACAGCCCAAAAAGAGCTGCACGTCGCAATTCCCCAAAATCTCTTGCCATTGGTTGTAAGGGTAGCGGTTCTGCAGGCCGGCCAGATTTTGGAACACGCATGACATACTGAAATTCCTTGAGCGTATGACCGAGATTTTTCGCGAGAGATCCGGAATCACGCCGCAGTTGACCAGTTCTTCCCCGAGGAAATGAACGGGTACGGGGAGTCTGCCGTCTGTGCAGTTCTTATCCGCGTAACGGATGAGTTTGATGAACAAAAACGATATGAACAGGGAACTGAGGAAATCGAAGGTGCTGTCCTGATCCGACGTAACGCAGAAGTAAGCGCATTTTTCTTTGCCGGGCAGTTCCATGTCTATTTCATCGTGACTCGTGATCAGCCGTATCAGTTTGTTTTGAAAGACCTGCAGCCGGGAACCGAGACCGATGATGACGCCGCCGCGCACTGATTCCGACGCCTGCTTGAAAATGCTGTACGGCGCCTTCGCCGGGTGGTTCACCGGCAGCGCGTCAAAGAGGCTGTTCAATTCGTTCTCAGAGGATAAAGTGAGCAGTTTGTATACCTGGCCGATGTTTTTCCCCTCCGGGGGATAGCCCTGCTCCACATAGAGAACCAATGCCTTGAGCAAGTTGAGCTCCGAATTGTCCCAAAAATGGTCGCCGCGTTCCGAGCCTGTGTTTTTGATGACCACATCACAGAAAAGCTGCGCCATCAATTCCTGCCCTTCGATCTCGGCGAGACAGTTCCAGGAGTCGGAGTTTTCCGGGGATACGAGGTTGAACACCTTGACCACATAGCCATTATTCCGCAGATATTCGCTCGTTTTTTCGTAAATCTCGGATTTTGGATCTGAGATCAGGAGCGATTCCCCGCGGGCCACACTCTGAAACACCATATTCACGCAAAAAGCCCGGGTCTTTTTGGATCCGGAAGCGCCGTATACGGCGATGTTGCGGTTCATCATACTGCCTTCGGGAACACAGACGACTTTCCCGCGGATCTGTCCCAGTATGGTTCCTCTGTGCTTTCGGATATCCGGCACAAGGTCGAGGACGCCGGCCAGTTCTTGCTCCGGCATGAAGCCCGCCGTGCCGTATGTACCCTTGCGGGAATAGATAAAGTTGCGGTCCCGGTCATACTCGCCCTGGTCGCCCCATCCGAGCCGCATCCCCATGGCAATGAGCAGCGCGAAAAGTCCGGCGCAAATAAAAACCCCATACATTCCGTATGGGGGCGTGAAGACGGCGGCGACGCAATTCAGCGGCGACGGATCGGGCAGAACCGGCGAAGTCCCGTCGCCGGGATAGCCGCCCGCTTGCCGCCACACCGCGTAGTTCCCGACGAACTGCGCCAAATAGCCCCCCGCGTATAACAGAGCGGCAAGTATCACCGGCGCGATGAGAATAAACTTCCATAGCTTTTTGTTTTTTACGGAAAAAACCTCCTTTCAAACTTTTTCAGGTCGATGGTCTGGACCTTTACTTTTTCGCCGCAGAACCGGCGCAGGGCGTCGGCTTGAAAATCAAAACAGATGATTGTGCCGCGCCGTTGGTGAAGCCCGAGCGCGGCGTTGAAGCGGGCGACGCGGGGCATATCGCAATTATAAGCGAACAGCGCCGGTTCGCCGTTTCCGTCCACAGCGTCGTTTTCTATGAGCATGCCGGGGTCGCGCTCATAGAGATTTTCGGAAAGCATATCGTTCAGCTGGCGCGTTTTGTCCGTGTCGCATAGAAGCTTTAATAGGACCTCGCCGTTATGGTCGTGGGTGAGATATGGGAAGCTGTCATAACTGCCGTCAAGCACGAAGTAGTTTCTTTTCACGCCGCCTGTGCTTGTGAGAAGCCGATAGACATGCTCCATGCCGCTGCCCAGCATCAGAGCGCGGACGCTTTCGGGTCCGTATTGGCGGGACAGGCGCTCACGGCAGAGAACCGTTTTCATCAACGCTTTTGTACGCATCTCAGATTTGTAGTTCCATTTCAGGAGAGAACCGCCTGTATTGTAGACGACGAAGATTTCCGTTTCGGTTAAAAGCGCGCCGACAGCGCGCGCCCCTTGTATCTTTACCGACTCGGCGCCGAGTCCTTTGATCTCGCGGGAATTATAGAAGGCGGGAGCCGATATTGAGAGGTCCGGCGATACAGTCTCGTCTGGGCGGAACACATCGGGTTTTTCATCCGGATATATTTTGACGCCGGCGTTCTGCATGGTGACGGTGGTTTCGGCGATACTTTGAAGTCTTAACCGGCGGGTTATCTCATATTTCGGCCGGCTGGTTTCGGTGTTGCCGGTCAAAAAGGATTCAAACCGATCCGGGTGATCGGTAAGCAGCCTGTTTTTCCCGTTTGCCGTAAGTCTGTAACCCCGGAGCCTGTCACGGTAGTATGTGAGAATCAGTTTTTGGTTCTTGAGCGCTTTGACTTTTTTCTCTTTGTATCTGCCGCCGCCCGGGAGACGCTTGATTTGATTTGCGGGCAGCTCTCCCGACACAGCGACGAGACTCAATATTTTGTAAGCTTGTGAGTCTTGATCGGGGCGCGTCCGTTTTGCCTGTCCTATGATCGTCACCACCTGTCTTAAACGGGTCGTCAACACCGTATTGCCAAGAAACTCCGGTTGTTTTTGCCTTCGGGACAATGCCCGGAACGCCTGATAAACAGTGCTTTTCCAAGATATGAACAGGGGTACCAAAAACCGCCCTCATAAAAACCGGGAAATGGCACCCCTTATTCGCTGAAATCTATGATGGATTCTACGCTGTTTTGCCGAGCCGCGAGCCAATCCCGAAACCTGCCTTTATCCATGATGAAAACCTGTGTACAGTCCGTATCGCCAAGTTCCGTCGTGTTATAGGCGTCGCATAACAAACCTCCATCATCCAACATAACGAAGCTTGAAATGACATCAAGGATCTGTTTTAATTCCAGATTATCGTAGTCGCTGATTCTGCGCTCCGGCAATTCCCGGTTGTAAATGTGGGAGAAACATACCACGCAATGACTGAATTTGGGCGTGGGGTTGTGATCGGCATAGCGGCTTAACGTAAACTGTAAAGGGTCGAGAAGAAATTCCGTACTCTGCCGTTGTTTGCGCTTGGGCAAAAGACATGGCAGGGTGATCGCCAAAATCTCGTTTTCATAGCTTATTTCTATCCCATGCGCGGCGCCCGCCGAAAGCAGGTAATCCTCTTTACGGACGTTTGTGCTGGCATACAGCAGATGCCGGAGCCGGCAGGTGATCTTTTCGGCGCGCAGCGCGGCGTCTGTGGACAGAATCTCATAATTGTCGGGGTAACGCTGTATGTCGGTGGTGTCCATCGCGTATAAAGCGTTGTTCAAGCGGGAAATGTCTCCCTTAATCTCCCTGATTCGTTTGTTGATGATGTGCCGTTCCATAATGACCTCACTTCTGTTCCGATTTGTAATACTGTACAGCCCCGTCCGGTTCCACGCGGCAAAAGCCACAGGTGTTGGGAATATGGATGGCGCCGATCTGCGCCGGTCGGTCAACGAGGATAATGCGCCGCGCCTCTGTTTCACTTTTCCCGGCCAGCGCGTGATTCATAAGGATTTCCCGCCCATAGGGCACATAAATGATTTCATACACCTCGCCGCCCGCGAAGAACGTTATCTTCACCGGGAAATCGCTTGGGGAATGATATTCGGCTCGGTCGATGAAGTCGAGCAGCACCCAGACGGCGGCAAGCAGGCCGGGGTCCGCCTTTGAATCCCACTCGGCGCTTGCCGAAACCCGTCTGGTTTCACGGTTATGGTATAGCCGTCCTTGTTTTGCCAGCTGTGTTTCCAGATTCCTGATCACGGCTTCTTTCCCCGGATAGAAGCGGAGCAGCTGGTCTTCGGTCAGGGTCTTGTACATGGCGATGTTCCGTAAAAAGTCGGAGGCTTCGATGCCATAGATTTGATCCCTTGTTCTCAAGGCTTTCATCTCCTTATACGCATTAATTCCGTATATAACACGTATAAACCGAATGCGTATTAAATCCGCAAATAATGCGTAATCGTTTGGTATGGGCTTATTCGGCGGGCGGTTTTGCTTCCCGTAATTCTCTGGACTGCGCCAACAGTTCCTGGAGTTCCCGTCTGTCCGTGGTTATGAGATCCTTTTCGAGTTGGCTGGATTTAAATTCTACGGTGATGTTGTTGTTGTTCGTGCTGATGATTCCGGCGCCGCGCTCAAAGTGGGTGATCTCCATGACCTCGGCCTCGGACAGATTCAAGATGGATTGTACGCGCTGCGCCTCGTCGTCCTCAAGGTTGAGAATGATCTTGGTTTTGGCGTTATTGATGATGCCTTTGCCGTATTTGCCGTCGTCGAGAGCAAAGAAGTCGTTGATATCCTGACTCGCGCATATGGCGCTGCCGCCGTACCCCCGGATGATCTTAAAAATCTCCAGAACAAATTCCGCGGCGAGACGGTTGCTGCCCGCGCCGATCAGCTGCCAGCACTCGTCAATAAATATGGCTTTTTCCCGCGTCCGGTCTTCCTTGGTTTTGTCCCAAACATAATCCAGGGCCACGAACATCCCCACGATCAGCAGATCGCCGGTCAGCTCCGATATATCGAGGACGGTGTATTTGTTTTCGAGGTTGACGTTGGTCTGCTGATTGAATGTACTCGCCGATCCGTGGACGAGGCGGTTGATGATATTCGCCAGCCGCTTGGTCTCCGAATTTTGCTTCAAAACCGCGTGCAAATCGCCCAGAACCGGCATCTCGCGGTAGCTGCCGGGGTTTTCGTAGTTTTCGGGGTCTTCCAGCGAATCGTTGTTGTGGGTGATGCCTTTGAGGGCGTAGGTTTGGATCAGGGCGTCGTCGAGAAGCTGCCGTTCCTCAAAGGACATGTCCGGGATGAGCAGGGAGAAGAAGATATGCAGCCTTTGGATCTTTGCCGCCAATTCCGACTTCTCCATGCTCGGGCCGTCCAGCAGTTCGTCCACCGTTTTATCCGCCCGGCGTATCTCCATAACGTTGACGCAGTTGGGAGAGGCGGGTGAAATCTGTATAAACTCGCCGCCGATGTTGGAACAGGCCCGGTGGAATTCATGTCCCTTGAGCGGGGCGATGATGAACGCCTGTATCCCTTTGCGCCGCATTCGGAGCGCCATCAGCTGCATCGTGAACGTTTTTCCGGCGCCGCTGGTTCCAAGGATGGCCATATTGGCGTTGCGATAGACGCGGGAATTGAAAATATCCACGATGATCAGGCTGTTGTTGTACTTGTTGACACCGAGCAAAATGCCGTTGTCGTCGCACATTTCGTAACTTGTGAACGAATAACAGCTCGCCGCGCCGGTCGTAAGCACGTTCCGCTTGGAACGCTCATACAGTTTCTTCTCCAGCGAAACAAGCGGCAGCGCCGATAAAAAAGCCTGTTCTTCGCGGAAGGCGCAGGACACCACGTTCATATCCTGTGACAGCAAAAGCTTTTTAATCTCGTTCACGCGCCATTCAAGCGCCTCGATGGAATCGGCCGTCACCGTCACCAGCAGGTTCAGGTAATAGAAGTCTTCGTTGTTGCCCAGTCCTTCTTTGAGAAAATAGCCGCTGCGGATGGCGCCGTCAAGATCGTCCCAATCCGTATTCGTATCGGAGGCGTCCTTGATTTTGGAACGGTTGACGCGTATCTGCCGGCCGAGTTTCTGGATCATGCGCTCTTTGGGCTGTTTCGTTAAAAATATGTCCAGGTCGATTCCGTCGCCGGCGTTCACCAGCAAGCTGAGCCAGCCGGCGGTCACCTGCGGCCTGTATCCGTTCGACGGTACGAGCAGGTAGGCATGGTACACGCCGTCCATCTGAATATAGTGTCCGCAGGTGAAATCAATGCTGTCCGGAGCAAAAAACGCATTGGACGGAATGGCGCCGGCATCTTCCGGGGAACCGCTTGCCGTGTATTTGCCGATAACTTCATGGATGCGCGCCGGCAGGGGCTTATCGCCGCTGGTTTTGCGGTTCAGCAGGTTATACAGAACGTCGGTGGTAAATTCGTCCTCGTCCTCGGGGGTCAACACCTCGTTCCCGCATTGCCGGAGATAATTTGCCGCCGTCCGCGCCGCCGTCCGCAGGGCGGCGACAGCGTCGGTCTCTTGCCCGCGCCGCCCGTTCCAGGGTTCATATTCAAAAATAATAAAGAAGCGCCTTGTGATCGCTTCCTTTGAGCCTATCTGCCGTATCAGCGCGGCGTAGTCCTCCTGCAGCAGCCGGCAGCGTTCGTCGGTTTCCCGCGCCAGTTCTCTTTTCACGGTTTCAAGGTGCCGGTTGATGTCGGCCCGTTTTGTCAGTACCTTGAATTGCGTCTTGACCGGGCTGATTTTCAGATATCCGATGAAAGAGTAAATGATGCCGCGCTGTTCCCGCGCGCTGCGAAGCAGGAAGTTGATGGGTTCCACCTCGATGATTTTCACATAGCGGCGGTCTTTGGTATAGATAATGCCGTTCGCGATTTTTTCGATGGGGATGTACTCCGCGGTCGGAGTCAGGAAGTAGGGCGCCGGCTTTGTTTTTTCCGGCTTTGGCGCCCTTGCCGGTGTGTCAGCCGTGGTTTTGCGCCGCTTTGTCGCGGGATGTTCTTTGATATCGTCAAACTCGGCGGGAAAATCTTCGATCTTTCCGCCGAGTTTAATTTTGGAGATATTCCCGCTCTTAAAATTGGGGACGATTCCGCGCGCGGTTTGTTTTTTTTTACGCCGTCCGTCTCGCCGCCAACGATCCGCCTATTTCTCAGATATTTAAAGAAAATGAAGATGGCCGAGGACAGGTTTTCGCCGGCGATTCCGATCAACCCGAACAGCGCCAGCGGCAGCGCCGTCAGGCACATAAGAATGATCCGTGTCGTCAGCGGCAGATGCAGACTGAGAATCGGAAGCCCCGCCGCGAGGGCGAGAACGCCGGCCTCTATCGCGTTGCGCGCCTTGAACATTCCTCCAAAAAAAGTGTCCGACTCGATAAAGTTGGGCGGAATCACATAGATGTTTTGATTTTCGCTTGGTTTGCTCATGCTTACCTCATTTCCGCTGCGGATCAGCCTATAATCCAAAAAGGTCCGCCCGCGCCGGCATTTTTGCTCGCTTCGTTTAGAATCTGAGAGAGTTCCCACTGCTTCTCGCTGCGGGTATAACTGGCGGGATCCGCGACCAGTACCTTTCCGTCGGATGTAACGCCTCTGAGTACAATAAAATGACCGTTCTGTGTGAAATGGCCTTTTGTCATGATCGCGACGACCAACTTGCGGTCGGCCAGCGCATCCGCGATTCTTTGCGCTTCGTTCGCTCCGGCGCCAGCCACGCTCAATCCGTATGCTTTCGCGCTTTCGGGGATCAGGGAATGATACGAGCCGTTCCCATCACAACAGTGACCGTTGGCGACCGACCAGTTTGCCAGTTCCACAGGATCACGCGCCTGGCCGGTGAGTGTGGAGACGACGATCGCCATGGAAGCAGGCCCGCAGCCGGCTTGGCCTATGGTGCTTGACGCGCCGTACATAATATTGGCCCACCGGCTATCCAGCTGATTGTAGTAGGTAACCCGCGTCTGCCCGTCTGTAAAGGCGATGCCTTCGTATGACGGTCCGACGACATATTCCGAGGACGTCAGGTATTGGTACATGCCGTCGCCCATGAAAATGCTCATATTTTGGGCATAGTTTTGCGACAATTCTTTTTGCTCGCCGCTCAGATGGAATATCCTGTCGGCAAAATAGGCTTCGCCGTTATATACGATGGTATAGATGATCCATTTTTCCGTGACGGTTGTTTCTTCCTCGGTTTCGGGATCCGTTTCCGTCCATTCATGTATTTCCGTCCGGCTGGTGTAGGAATACAATTGGTTTACGCCGCCGCGCAGGACATTTTCCATATCGGAAAGGTTTATGCTCTCGTAATCCTTGTCCTTTGCGGCGCAGTATTGGGAAACAAAGAGATTGCAATTATACATCAGATTGGCGTCGTAAGGATTGACGATCTCTAATCGATCGCCGCCTGACGCCGCAAAATCGTCGTTTATTCTGGCGGTCACATCACCGATCCCAT